>NZ_JBFBBD010000040.1:0-62562 GCF_040689515.1 Streptomyces sp. NPDC051173 | reverse complement strand
GGCGGCAACGGACCGGTAGCCGGGGGCCTGGGGCGCGTGCCCCAGTTTCGGGAAGGGGCGGGGTTGGGGAAGAAGCCCGCCGCAGGCGCCAACTGCCCCGCAGACAAGGGGGCTGGGGCACGCGCCCCCACGCGGCGGAGCCGCAGATCAGATGCAGCCGGGAAGGGGCGGGGTGGGGGAAAAGCCCGCCGCAGGCGCCCCCCGCCTCAGGACGGCGCGCCCGAGCTCCCATACCCCGCATCGGATCCCCCCGCCGCCCCCCGCGGCAGCGCCGGAGGGTCGTAAACCCGCAAGGACGGCGCAGCCGCATCCGGCCGCACAACGCCGAGCAGCGGATTCGCGGCGATCGGCGAGACCTTCACCGTCGCACCGGGCCGCGGCGCCTGTATGACGAGGCCGTTGCCGATGTAGATCGCGACATGCGTCGCCCCCTCGAAATAGATCACGAGGTCACCGGGGCGGATCTGGTCGAGCGGAACCCTCGGCAGGGACTTCCACTGCTCCTGGCTCGTCCGCGGGATGGCGTCACCCGCGTGGGCCCACGCCTGCGACGTGAGGCCGGAGCAGTCGAAGGACTCGGGGCCGGCCGCGCCCCACACGTAGGGCTTGCCGATCTGCTGGTACGCGTACTCCAGCGCCTTCCCGCCGAGCGCGGACGGCATGGCCGATCCGCCGAGCCGCCCGGAGGCGAGCAGCTTGCGCTGGGCCTCGCTTATGTCCTTCTGCTCCAGCTTGCGGAGCTCGGAGAGCTGCTCGCCGGTCAGCGAGGCCAGCATCTTCTCGACCTGGTCGAGGCTCTTGCGCACGTCGTCGCGCTGTTGCTTCTGCTGGGCGGCGAGTGTCTGCTGGGCGTTGAGGGCGTCCTGCGCCTTGCCCGCGAGGTCCGCGGCCCGCTTCTCGTTCTCCGTGAGCCGGCCGACGGTCGCGGCGCGCTGTCCGGCGGCCCGCTGGAGCTGGTGGCCCCGGTCGAGGGCCTGCTGGGGGTCGGTGCCGAAGAGGAAGCCCATGTACGGGGAGAGGGTGCCGCTGCTGCCCTGGTACTGCTCCCGGGCGAGCCGCCCGGCGGCGTCCCGGCTGCCGGTGAGCGCGATCCGCGTGTCGGCCAGCTGCTCGTCTATCTTCTTCACCTGGTCGCGCTGCTTCTTCAGGCGCTCCTCGGTGGCGTTGTACTTCTCCGTCGCTTCCTCGGTCTTGCGGTAGAGCGACTGGAGCCGGGAGAGCAGGGAGCTCACAGGCTGGCCGGGCGGGTCGGCGGGGGCCGCCGACGCCATGGGCGCGGGCAGTACGACCGACGCGGCGCCGGCTATCAGCGCCGCCGTGCAGACAGCACGCACGAACCGTCCTGACACGGGCTCACCTCCGATGCGTGGGCGTGATCGTCAGCCCAAGGAGGATCGTGCCATGGTGGCCGCCGTTACGGCAGTGGGGTGGGCGAATCCGCCTAACCCGCTCACCCTCCGGTTCCCCGCCCGTCACCCGTTCGGCGGGCGCACGTCACCGCCGTCCGGGCCGCCCTGCGCGCCGGGGCGCGACCAGGGCCATTTGAGGCCGCCGCCGGGGGTGCCGTGCGGGTCGTACTCGTACTTCCAGCCCTTGTGCAGCCCCAGCCGCTTCGTCGTGCCCACCTGGACGCGTTTGTACACGTGTACGGCCTCGGTCCCCCCGTGCCCGTCCGGCACGGGGATCTCATAGGTCTTCGGCGGGTGCCCGGAGAGCCCGAGCAGTACCGGCAGTACGCGCCCGTCCAGGGGGCCGCCCACGAAGGGCGTATCTTCGCTTCTCACACCACCAGTCTGCGTCAGCCCCGGCCGGGGTCCCGTGTCCGTAGGGCCGCCCGCGCGGGTCAGTCGCGCTCGTCGCGCGGTACGAGGTGCCGGAGGTACGCCTCCGGATCGCTCATGTACCGCCGCCAGTGGTCGACGAGCAGCAGCTCGCTCCACTCCACGGGCGCTATGCCGTGCTCCCCGACCTCCAGGATCCGCGCGCCGGGCGTCGACGCGAGCACGGGGGAGTGGGTCGCGCAGATCACCTGGGCGCCCGACCGGCCCAGCCGGTGCATCAGCGCGACGAGCCGCAGGCAGGAGGCGAAGGACAGCGCCGCCTCCGGCTCGTCCATCACATAGAGCCCCGGCTGCTTGAACATCGCCTCGAAGACGGTCAGGAAGCCCTCGCCGTGGCTCATCTCCGAGGTGTTCTCCTCCCAGTAGCCCGGCAGCCCCCACACCGTCTCCATCAGGCCGAACGCGGTCTCGGCCCGGAGGAAGTAGCCCTTCTTCCGCGTCCGCGGCCCGGTCGCCATGCGGGTGCCCGCCGAGGTGAGGTCCAGCCGCATCGCGTCGCCGAGCACCGACGGGGGCCGGTCGTTGCCGTATTTCCGCCCGGCCCGGCCGCCGCGCCCGTCCAGCCCGTACGCCTCCGCTATCGCCTCGACGACGGTCGACTTGCCCGACCCGTTCTCCCCGACGAGGAAGGTGACCGGGGCGTCGAAGACGATCCCCTCGCCGACGAGCTCCTTCACGCACGGCACGCTCCAGGGCCAGCCACCCCCCTCGCGGCCGTCGACGAGCTCGGGGGGTACGTAAGCGCGGTTCACGAGCATGCCCACGAGCGTACGAGGGGGGTCTGACAACCGCCCCCGGCCGCGGCTACAGCAAGTGCTCCGCCGCCTGGAGCATCGGTGTGATCCGGCGCGCCAGTGTTCCCGCGCGGCCGTCCGGTGCCTCCAGGGACAGGACGGCCTCCACCACCCGGCCCACCTGTTCGTCGCCCGCCCCGGTGACCAGCAGGAGGGCCAGGAACTCGTCGACCAGCCAGTCGCGCAGCTCGGGCAGCGGGGGCTGCTTGCCCTCGTCCAGCCAGATCAGGGAGGCCGCCTCGACCGCCGTGATCCATGTGCGGACCATCATCCGCAGCCGGGGGCCCGGGTGGCGGACCCGCAGGTGGGCGAGGACCTGCTCGGCGGCGGCCCGGCGGACGCCGTCGACGATCGCCCCCGTGCGGGAGGTCTCCACGACACTGCCGCCCTGGAGCAGGGCGCTGAACCCCGTGTCGTGCCCGTCGACGAAACCGAGGTAGCGGTCGAGGGCGGCGGACAGCCGGCCGGTGAGGGGGCCGGACTGCGGCTCGGCGAAGCACAGCCGGAGGTCGTCCGCGGCGCTGCGCAGCGCCGCCTCGTACAACTGGGGCTTGCCGCCGGGGAAGTAGCGGTAGACGAGAGGCCGTGACACCTCCGCGGCGGCCGCGACCTCGTCCAGGGAGACGTCCTCCGGCGCGCGGTGCGCGAAGAGCGCGAGCGCGGCGGCGATCAGCTGGGTGCGGCGCTCCTCGACGCCGAGCCTGCGGTAGGTGGAGCGGGGGGACGGAGTCGGTGCGGTTCCGCTGCCGTTCATGTACGGCAGCGTATCCGCCCACGCGCACGGGCAGGCCGGGCCGCAGTCAGGGCCGTGCGAGCAGCCCGGAGCTCTGCCAGAGCCGGCGCCCGGCCCCGCGCATCACCCCGATCTCGTCCAGGAAGTCCGTCAGCCGTTTCGCGCCCGCCTGCATGACCTCCCGCCGGTGGCCGCTCGCCCGCACCTGGGCGACGGCCTCGCGGCGGTCGAGCCCCACGTTCGTATAGACGGCGGGGTTGACGAACGCGAGCGAGAAGACGCGGGCCGCCTCGCCGGAGCTCAGCCGGGTCAGGCCCGCCTCCCAGCGCGGGCAGGTCACCATCTGGCGGCGCAGCTCCTCGCGGGCGTAGCGGACGTGGCGCGCCTCCTCCACCACGTGGATGCGGGTGGCGCCGCGGACGACGCTCTGCACGCGCTCGTCGGGGAAGGTCAGGCGCTGCATGTGGTCGAGGATCTCCTCGCCGAGGAGGGTGCACGCGAAGGAACCGGGCGTGGTGGAGACCGACTTGAGGATCCTGGCCAGATTGTGGTGCAGCCCGGAGACGGGGTAGGTGGGGGCGCCGGACTTCTCGACCATGCGGGCGAACATCTTGGAGTGCCTGCACTCGTCGGCTATCTCGGTGAGCGCGTAGCGGACGTGCGCGCTGCCGACCGGCTTGTCGTAGATGTGCCGGACCAGCAGCTGCATCAGGATGATCTCGAACCAGATGCCCAGCGAGGCGAGGGACGCGGCCTCGTGCCGGGAGAGCTCCAGGCGCTGTTCCTCCGGCATTCTCCGCCACATCGGGGTGTCGTAGAGGGAGAGCAGCTCGGGCGGCCAGAACCACTTGCCGTCTTCGAGGGGGGCGTCCCAGTCGAGTTCGGCGTCGGGGTCGAAGGAGTGCTTCGCCGAGGACTCCAGCAGGCGTTCGGCCGTCATCTCGCGGTCCTTGAGCAGGCCGAGCGCGTCCCGGAGCGGTTCTCGTGCGGTCTCGGTGGTCATGGCTGAGGACACCTCGTCTGTGGGTTACCCGCGGTCACCCGCTTATGAGACTGCTTGTCAGCAAGGACGTCAATCCCCCCGGCGCAACCTTCCGGCTTACGCGTACAGGACCGGCCACCCGGTCATTGACCCGGCGGTAACCACCGTGTGAGCCTGCCAACTGTCCACCCGCGCACGGGATATGCGGGCCGAGTCACGGACGGGAGGCGTCATGACGACGCGGGATCTCACGCAGCGCAATTCCTACGCCCACGACCCCGGAGACCCCACCTGGGCGGTGCCGGCCACCGGCACCGCCCGCTTCGACTGGGACTACGGGGGCGGCAGGGACAATCTCCTCGCCCTCTACCAGAAGGGCAAGGACAAGCAGTGGGACGCCGTCACCCGGATCGACTGGGACCTGCCCGTCGACCCCTACGACCCGCTCGGTGTCCCGGACCAGAACCTCCCCGTCCACGACAGCCCCTACTGGGCGCGGATGAGCGAGGCGGACAAGCGCGAGCTGCGCCGCCGCTACGCCTCCTGGCAGTTCAGCCAGTTCCTGCACGGCGAGCAGGGCGCCATGGTGTGCGCGGCGCGCATCGTGGAGTCCGTACCCGACCTGGACGCGAAGTTCTACTCCGCGACCCAGGCCATGGACGAGGCGCGCCACGCGGAGATCTACAGCCGCTTCCTGAGGGAGAAGGTCGGGCTGCTCTACCCCGTCGACGGCAACCTCCGCTCGCTGCTGGACGACACCCTGCGGGACTCGCGCTGGGACATGCCCGTCCTGGGGATGCAGGTGCTCATCGAGGGCCTCGCCCTCGCCGCCTTCGGCATGCTGCGCGACACCACGGACAAGCCGCTGCCGAAGCAGATCCTCGCGTACGTCATGCAGGACGAGGCCCGCCACGTCGCCTTCGGCCGCCTGGCGCTGCGCGACCACTACCGGCAGCTGACCGACGCCGAGCGCCGCGAGCGCGAGGAATTCGTCATCGAGGGCTGCTACTTGATGCGGGACAGGCTGCGCGGCGAGGTGGTGCTCACCGACTTCGGCATACCGGAGGCCGACGCCGTCGAGCTCAGCGAGCGGTCCGAGTTCCTGCGGCTCTTCCGGAAGCTGCTCTTCAGTCGCATCGTCCCCTGCGTGCGCGACATCGGCCTGTGGGGCGAGCGGCTTCAGCGCGCGTACGTCGACATGGGTGTGCTCGAACTCGGCGACAGCAGCCTGGATCTCCTCATGGCCCAGGACGAGGAGGCCGCCGAGCGGCTCGACGCCCGGCGCTTCGCCGCCGAGGAGGCGGCGCGCCGGGCGGAGGTGGCGGCGGTGATCGCCGACGGTGCGGGGGAGACGGCCGGGAACTGATCCGGAAGGTGTCGGTCCATTTCGCCCGAGGCGGGCGATGGGGCCGATAACGCGATGTGTAGGTCTTGTGACCGGTTGGAACCTTCTTTTCGGTATGGGCGTCCTTGCTGTGCACCAGCGGGGCAATTCGTACCGAGGGAGGGGAACTTCATGGCACGACTCCATGCCCGTGCGCGGCACGCCGCGATGACGGCGATGTCGATCCTGGCGCTCGCCGCGACCATACCGGGTTGCGTGGCCATGGCCACGGAGGACTCGGGAAAACCGGCACACCGCCAGAACGCCGAGCGGAGCCCGGCGCGGGCGCCGTCCTCGTCACAGCCGTCGGCCGCGCCATCTGCGCCGTCCGCACCGGCCCGGGTGTCGGACGGGATCACCCACGAGTCGGAGACCCCGGGCAAGGCGGTCAACCTGACCATAGACGACGGTCCGGAACCCATCTGGACGCTGAAGGTGCTGGACGTACTGAAGAAGTACGACGCGAAGGCCACCTTCTGCATCATCGGCTCGCGCGCGAAGGAGTATCCCGAGCTCGTCAAAAAAGTCGTCGCCGCCGGCCACCGGCTCTGCGACCACTCCGTGGACCACAACACCGCCATGGACCAGCGCCCCGAGCCCTACCAGCGGCAACAGGTCCTCGACGCCCAGGAGATGATCCTGGACGCGGCGGGACCCGGCGCCCGGGTGCTCTACTACCGCGCCCCCGGCGGCGCGTTCACCCCGTACAGCCGCGAGGTCGCCGCCTCCCACGGCATGCGCCCGCTCGGCTGGAGCGTCGACACCAGGGACTGGACCAACCCCGGCGTCGAGCGGATCGTCGACGCCGTCCACCAGGGCCTCCGGGACGGCCCCACCATCCTCTTCCACGACGGAGGCGGCAACCGCGGCCAGACCGTGGCCGCCCTCGACCAGATCCTGCCCTGGCTCAAGAGCCAGGGCTACGTCTTCGGCTACCCCAAGATCTGACACCCTTCGCTCCGCCCGCGCGCGGAACCGATCCTGCGGACCCGCCGCACCGCACGCGGCGGGTCCGTCCACGACCCGTCCACGACCGGGGCTACCAGCGGAAGGCGTCCATCGGCGGCGGATCGGCCTGCCGCCCGACGGGCGCCGCGTGCCGCGGGTGCCGCGGGTCCAGGAACCAGTGGCGGGCCGACACCAGCCACCACACGCCCGCGAAGCCCACGACCGCGGCCACCGCGATCGGCGCGTAGTTGAAGGTGTCGACCGTGACGGGGCCGGACTGCGGCAGCATGAACAGCACCGTGATCACGGCCACCCAGGAGATCGCGGTGACCCCGACCGGCCTCGACCACCGCCCCAGGTGCCACGGCCCGCGCTCGAACGCCGCACCCTTGCGGAGCCGCAGCAGCGTCGGCACCGCGTAGGCGATGTAGAGGCCGATCGTGGCGATCGAGGTGACCGCCGCGTACGCCGTGGAGTTGACCAGATAGGGCAGCCCCAGCAGGAAGGCGCCGAGCGCCGCCAGCCACACCGCGTTGGTGGGCGTGCGCGTCTGCGGGTTGATCCGGTGCCAGACCCGCGAGAAGGGCAGCGCGCCGTCCCGCGAGAACGCGTAGATCATCCGGGAGTTGGCCGTCACCGACGCCATCCCGCAGAAGAGCTGCGCGACGATCACCACGAGCAGCAGCAGCTTCCCCGCCGAGGCGCCGAGCGCGTCCATGAAGATCTGCGCCGGCGGCACCCCGGTCCCGGTGCCCACCGAGCCCGCCCAGTCCTGGATCGCGTACGTCATCCCGGCCAGCAGCACGAAACCCGCGATCCACGACACCCAGATCGAGCGCACGATGCCCCGCGGCCCGGCCACCGAGGCGTCGTTCGTCTCCTCCGTCATATGGGCGGACGCGTCGTAGCCGGTGAAGGTGTACTGCGCCACCAGCAACGACAGCAGCCCCACGTAGAGGCCAGAGCCCCAGCCCGTGTCGTTCACGAAGTGGGTGAAGACGAAGGACGTCGACCGGTGCCCGTCCGGCACGAAGGCCAGCGCGCCGACGATCAGCAGCACGCCCAGCAGGTGCCACCACACGCTCACGGAATTCAGAAAGGCGACCAGCCGGACGCCGAAGGTGTTCAGCAGCGCGTGCAGCACGAGCACGGCACCGAAAAGGGCGATCGTGTGGCCGGGCGTCGCCGCGAATCCGAATTGGAGGTCCAGATAAGCGTTGAGGAAGGACGCCGCACCGAAATCGACGCCCGCCGTGCACGCGATCTGCCCCAGCACGTTGAACCACCCGGTGAACCACGCCCACGCCGCCCGCGACCGCTCCGGCGCCATCCGGTGCGCCCAGAAATACAGCCCCGCCGAGGTCGGATAGGAGGAGCACACCTCCGCCATCGCCAGCCCGACGACCAGCGTCATGGCACCGACACCGACCCAGCCCCACATGAGCATCGCCGGGCCGCCGGTCCGCATGCCGAAGCCGTACATCGTCATGCACCCGGAGAGGACCGAGATGATCGTGAACGATACGGCGAAATTCGCGAACCCGGACATCCGCCGGGCCAGCACCTGGGTATAGCCGAGCTGTCGCAGGCGCTCTTCGTCGGAAACGCCGGGTACGTCGAGTGGCACGCGATTCTCTCTCTCGTGATCGTTCCGATGAACGGCGGTCAAGGAATGTGCGGTGCGCTTCTTCGTTCTTCAGGTGCGTCGTTCCTCAGGTGCCCTGTCCTCAGGTGTCCTGTCCGCTCCTCGGCCGGACGGCGCGAGCGGCCCACTCCCGGTGCCGGAGGAAGAGCTCCGGCGCGTCCCCGCAGTACGACCAGGGCACATCGGCGGCGTACGGCCCGATCGCCCGGAAGACGTCGTACGCCTCGGCATGGCGCCCGGCGAAGGCGAGCGCGTGCGCCAGATAGTTCGCGTCGTCCATGAACTGCGCGTGCGGGCGTGGCGGCCGGCGGCGCCACCAGTTCTCCAGCACCTGGTCGATGTGCGGGCAGTCGATCCAGGGGTGGATGCTCGGGCCGTGGCCGTCCGCCCCGGTCCGTGTCCGCTGCCGGTGCGACTCCGCCACCGCCACCAGCGGCAGCACCGCGATCGGCAGCCCCTTGGGCGCGGTGTCCGCCCGCTCCTGCGCCCAGTGGAACATCTCCGCGCCCGAACCGTGGTTCCGCGCGAAGAGGTAGGTGAGGACCTCGTGGTGCGCCTCCCGGTTGTACGGATCGCGGGCCACCACCTCGGCCCACACCTGCCGCAGCATCTCCCGGCCGGGGGCGTGCACCCGGATCAGGGCGAGCATCACCACCCAGGGGGAGGGGTCCGCCGGGGCGGCTTCGGCCGCGGCCAGGCACGTGGTCCAGGACCGCTCCATCTCCGCGCGGCCACCGTCCACCCCACGGATCATCGACCGCAGCGCTTGCACGTGCGCCAGCAGCGCGAGCGCGTCGGCGGACCCGGGCTCGGCCCGCGCCCAGGTGTCCGCGAACCGCAACGGCGCGCCGGCCCGCGCCAGCACCTGGAGCCGGAAGACCCGCCGGTCCCAGTCGCCCCCGGTCGCGGCGAGCAGATCCCGGGGCCCTTCCCACCGCCCCATCGAGGCGTCCTCCAGCACGGAGCGCAGGGCGGGATCGTCCCGGGCGGGATGCGTCCGAAGCACCTGCTCCCCACCCCGCCGAAACCTCACGGCCCGCCCACCTTCTCGCCGCCGGATGTGCCTGACGTCACGTCAATCCGCCGCCGGATGACCGGAGATGGCTTCTCGACGGCCGCACGATACCCCGCGGGGACCCACACGGGAGAGTGCTGGGACGCGTGAGAACGCGGCCGGGAACTCCCGGAACTCCCGGATACGACAAAGAGCCGGACCCAGTGGAACTGGGTCCGGCTCTCGATGTCCGGCACTTCGGCTGGTCAGCGGCCTTGCGGCGCTGATGGAAGCGAAGTGCCCCCGGCAGGATTCGAACCTGCGCACACGGCTCCGGAGGCCGTTGCTCTATCCCCTGAGCTACGGGGGCGTGTCCGCCGCTTGTCGCGGCGACGGGTAGAACATTACCAGCTCCGGACGGGTGTCCCGCAACGTCGTTGGAGGTGGGGGCGGGGGCGCGGGAACAGCGGGGCGAGAACGAGGGGAGGGCGAGGGCGAGAAGGGGTCGCCCGCACGGGGTGGAAGTGGGGAAAACCCGGACGCAGCGTGGCGGTCGCGCTTACTCTCGGGTTGTGCCTGGCTTGTCCGGCCGGGTCCTTGTCGTCGACGACAACAAGGTCATCCGGCAGCTGATCAGGGTCAACCTCGAGCTGGAGGGCTTCGAGGTCGTGACCGCGGCCGATGGTGCCGAGTGCCTGGAGATCGTGCACCGCGTGCGTCCCGACGTCGTGACCCTGGATGTCGTCATGCCCCGTCTCGACGGGCTGCTGACGGCCGCGCGGCTGCGGGCCGACGCCCGGACCCGGGACATACCGATCGCGATCATCAGCGCCTGCACCCGGCCGGAGGTCGACAGCGGGCGCTCCGCCGGGGTCGACGCCTTCCTGGCGAAGCCCTTCGAGCCGACGGAGATGGTCCGGCTCGTCCGGCGGCTGGTGCGGCACCGCAAGGCAGAGGGCGACGACGGGTTGCCGGGGGCCCCGGCCCCCGGGGACGCGGACACCGTCCACAACGGGCGGCGGCGCGCGCCCACATCGGCCACGTCGAGACCGTCCGGCGACTGAGGGCGCACCGAGGACGCACCGGCGCCGCACCGAGGACGCGACGGTGGACGCGACGCAGAGGACCGCCGCGCACCGGTGGCGCGTCCCACCTTCTGAAACCTGTTCGCCGAGCCTCCCCCCTTCTCGCCTAGGCTTGGCCCCGTGACCCCCGCCGATCTCTCCCGCACCGTTCTGCACACGGTGCGTCGTGCCGTCGAGGCCGATGAGCTGAGCGCCGTCGTGCCCGACCGGGTCACCGTGCGGGTCCCGCCCCGGCCGGGCTGCGGGGACTACGCCACCAATGTCGCCCTGCGGATCGCCCAGCAGAGCGGACGCCCCGCCGCCGAGGTCGCGGAGGTGCTGCGGCGCAGACTCGCCGCCGAACCCGGCATCGCCCGGGTCGACATCGCCGGACCGGGGTTCCTCAACATCACTCTTGAGGGCGCTTCCTACGTCCGCCTCGTACGGGACGTGCTCGACCCGGGAGAGAGCGGGGGAGCAGACGGGGGAGTGCGGAGCGCACCGCAGGTCCTGCCCGAGCCGCCGCCCGATCTCGTACGCAGACTCGGCGCCGACGCCGCCCGCTGGAGCCTCCTCTGCCCGCCGGGCCTCGACCGCGACCTGCTGCTCGTGCAGCGCGAGAGCAACCCCCTCTTCCGCGTCCGGTACGCCCACGCCCGCACCCGGGCCCTGCTGCGCAACGCCCGCGACCTGGGCTTCGGCCCGGAGCCGGGGGACGTGCCGGACGAGAGCGCCACCCCCGTGCTCGCCGCCCTCGGCGACCATCCCCGGGTGAGCGCCGCCCGCGCTCCCGACCGGCTCGCCCGGCACCTCGAACGTCTCGCCGACGCCTTCCTCCGCTGGCAGGCGGCGTGTCCCACGCTGCCGCGCGGTGACGAGAAACCCTTGGCCGTCCACCGCGCCCGACTGGCCCTCGCCGAGGCCACGGGCAAGGTGCTGGCCGACGGCCTCCACCAGCTCGGCATCACCGCACCCGCACACCTCTGAGGAGATCAGAGCCATGAGCCGTTCCGCACACCCCGCCGGGCCCCGCTACGCCGACGTGCTGCCCGAAGGTCACTACGCCGCGCCGCCCACCGATCTCAACGCCCTGGACCCGCGCGTGTGGGCCCGTACGGTCACGCGGGATGCCGACGGCGTGGCCACCGTCGGCGGGATCAAGGTCACCGAGCTCGCCGAGGAGTTCGGGACGCCCGCCTACTTCCTCGACGAGGACGACTTCCGGGCGCGCTGCCGCGCCTGGCGCGACGCCTTCGGCACCGAGGCCGATGTCTTCTACGCGGGCAAGGCGTTCCTCTCCCGCGCCATCGTCCGCTGGCTGCACGAGGAGGGGCTCAACCTCGACGTCTGCTCCGCCGGCGAACTGGCCACCGCCCTCGACGCGGGGATGCCGGCCGAGCGCATCGCGCTGCACGGCAACAACAAGTCCACCGAGGAGATCACCCGCGCCGTCGAGGCCGGGGTGGGCCGCATCGTCCTGGACTCCTTCCAGGAGATCGTGCGCGTCGCGCACATCGCCGAGCGGCTCGGCAAGCGCCAGCGCGTCCAGATCCGGGTGACCGTCGGCGTCGAGGCGCACACGCACGAATTCATCGCGACCGCCCACGAGGACCAGAAGTTCGGGCTCGCGCTCGCCGGGGGACAGGCCGCCGAGGCCGTCCGCCGCGCGCTCAAGCTCGACGGCCTGGAGCTCATCGGCATCCACTCCCACATCGGCTCGCAGATCTTCGACACCTCGGGCTTCGAGGTGGCCGCGCACCGCGTCGTGGGCCTGCTGAAGGACGTCCGCGACGAGCACGGCGTCGAGCTGCCCGAGATCGACCTCGGCGGCGGCCTCGGCATCGCCTACACCTCGGAGGACGACCCGCGCGAGCCGCGCGAGATCGCCAGGGCGCTCCGCGACATCGTCACCCGCGAGTGCGCGGCCGCCGGGCTCGCCGTGCCGCGGCTGTCCGTGGAGCCGGGCCGCGCCATCGCCGGGCCGCCGGCCTTCACCCTCTACGAGGTCGGCACGGTCAAGGAACTGCCGGGCCTGCGCACGTACGTGAGCGTGGACGGCGGCATGTCGGACAACATCCGCACCGCGCTCTACGACGCCGAGTACAGCGTCGCCCTGGTCTCCCGGGCCTCCACCGCCGAGCCGATGCTCTCCCGCGTCGTCGGCAAGCACTGCGAGTCCGGCGACATCATCGTGCGCGACGCCTTCCTCCCCGCCGACGTGGCCCCCGGCGACCTGCTCGCCGTGCCCGCGACCGGCGCCTACTGCCGTTCGATGGCCAGCAACTACAACCACGCGCTGCGCCCGCCGGTCGTCGCGGTCAAGGACGGCACGGCGCGCGTGATCGTCCGGCGGGAGACGGAAGAGGACCTCTTCCGTCTCGACGTCGGCTGACCGACGGGAAAGTCGGCCGCCCGAGGTAAAAACGGAAGTAAAAATCTCGGATACTGGACGGGGGAGGGAATCCCCCGTCCGGTGAGTGAGACTGGTGTACCACCGAAGATGTACAGGGCTTAGACGAGTGAGAAGCAGGGGTCGGATGATGCGTACGCGTCCGCTGAAAGTGGCGCTGCTGGGCTGTGGAGTGGTCGGCTCAGAGGTGGCGCGCATCATGACGACGCACGCGGACGACCTCACGGCGCGCATCGGTGCGCCCGTCGAGCTCGCGGGCATCGCCGTGCGCCGTCCGGGCCGGGTGCGCGCGGGGGTGCCGGAGGAGCTGATCACCACCGACGCCACCGAGCTGGTCAAGCGCGGTGACATCGACGTGGTCGTCGAGGTCATCGGAGGCATCGAGCCGGCCCGCACCCTGATCACCACCGCCTTCGAGCACGGCGCGAGCGTCGTGTCCGCCAACAAGGCGCTGCTCGCCGGGGACGGCGCGGCACTGCACGCCGCGGCCGAGGCCCAGGGCGCGGACCTCTACTACGAGGCGGCCGTGGCCGGTGCCATCCCGCTCGTACGGCCGCTGCGCGAGTCCCTCGCGGGCGACAAGGTCAACCGGGTGCTCGGCATCGTCAACGGCACGACCAACTTCATCCTCGACAAGATGGACACCAGCGGCGCGGGTTACTCCGAGGCGCTGGACGAGGCCACCGCGCTCGGTTACGCGGAGGCCGACCCGACCGCCGACGTCGAGGGCTTCGACGCCGCCGCGAAGGCCGCGATCCTGGCCGGGATCGCGTTCCACACCCGCGTGCGCCTCGACGACGTCTATCGCGAGGGCATGACGGAGGTCACCGCCGCGGACTTCGCGTCCGCGAAGCAGATGGGCTGCACCATCAAGCTGCTGGCCATCTGCGAGCGCGCCGCGGACGGCAAGTCCGTCACCGCCCGCGTCCACCCGGCGATGATCCCGCTGACCCACCCGCTGGCGTCGGTGCGCGAGGCGTACAACGCGGTGTTCGTGGAGGCCGAGGCGGCCGGTCAGCTGATGTTCTACGGGCCCGGCGCCGGTGGCTCCCCGACCGCGTCCGCGGTCCTCGGCGACCTCGTCGCCGTGTGCCGCAACAAGGTCGCGGAGACCACCGGACCCGGCGAATCCGCTTACACCCGGCTGCCCGTGAGCCCGATGGGCGATGTGGTCACGCGCTACCACATCAGCCTCGACGTGGCCGACAAGCCCGGTGTCCTGGCGCAGGTCGCCACGGTCTTCGCCGGGCACGACGTGTCGATCGACACGGTCCGCCAGACGGGCAAGGACGGCGAGGCGTCCCTCGTCGTCGTGACGCACCGGGCCCCCGACGCCGCCCTCTCGGCGACCGTCGAGGCGCTGCGCAAGCTGGACACGGTCCGCGGTGTCGCGAGCATCATGCGGGTCGAAGGCGAATAAGGGGAGCAACGAAGCAATGTCTGCCAACAACGGTCCGCGGACCTCCGGCACCCATCAGTGGCGCGGCATCATCGAGGAGTACCGCGACCGGCTCCCCGTCTCGGCCGACACGCCGGTCGTCACCCTGCGCGAGGGCGGCACGCCGCTCGTCCCCGCCCAGGTGCTCTCGGAGCGCACCGGGTGTGACGTCCATCTCAAGGTCGAGGGCGCCAACCCCACCGGGTCCTTCAAGGACCGCGGGATGACCATGGCCATCACCCGGGCCAAGGAGGAGGGCGCGAAGGCCGTCATCTGCGCCTCCACCGGCAACACCTCCGCCTCGGCCGCCGCCTACGCCGTGCGTGCCGGGATGGTCTGCGCCGTCCTGGTGCCGCAGGGCAAGATCGCGCTCGGCAAGATGGGCCAGGCGCTGGTGCACGGCGCGCGCATCCTCCAGGTCGACGGCAACTTCGACGACTGCCTGACGCTGGCGCGCGGCCTGTCCGAGAAGTACCCCGTCGCACTGGTCAACTCCGTGAACCCGGTGCGGATCGAGGGCCAGAAGACCGCCGCCTTCGAGATCGTGGACGCGCTCGGCGACGCGCCCGACATCCACGTCCTGCCGGTCGGCAACGCGGGCAACATCACGGCCTACTGGCGGGGTTACCGCGAGTACGCCACGGACGGGATCGCCACCCGCAAGCCGCGGATGTGGGGCTTCCAGGCGTCCGGTTCCGCGCCCATCGTGCGCGGCGAGCCGGTCAAGGACCCGCACACCATCGCCACCGCGATCCGCATCGGCAATCCCGCCTCGTGGCGGTTCGCCGAGGAGGCGCGCGACGAATCGGGCGGTCTCATCGACGAGGTGACCGACCGACAGATCCTGGCCGCCTACCGCCTGTTGGCCTCCCAGGAGGGCGTCTTCGTCGAGCCGGCCTCGGCCGCGAGCGTCGCCGGTCTGCTCAAGGCCGCCGAACAGGGCCTGGTGGACCCCGGTCAGCGCATCGTCTGCACGGTCACCGGCAACGGCCTCAAGGACCCCGACTGGGCGGTGGCGGGCGCCCCGCAGCCGTTCACCGTGCCGGTGGACGCGGACGCCGCCGCCGAGCGCCTCGGCCTGGCCTGACGTCATGGTCCGGGGCCCCGCCCCGGATCGCTCCTCCGCTTGTTCCTCCGTACCGCCGGACGGGCCGGGTTGCCGGATTCCTGGATTCTGGATTGCCGGATTCCTTCGTTCCGGGAAAAGTCCGTCCGGCGTGGGCGACGCGCCTCCCATGCCCTATGTCGCCGCTGAACCTTCCTTCGATAGGCTGTACTCACTCCGCCCCGTCGCAGACCCCCGCCGTCACCGCGCGGCATCTCGTCGCGGCCCTTGCGGACGTTGCACGCCCTACCGAGGCCACACCAAGGAGAGTCATCGAGCGATGGCCGGTCCCGCCTTCCGCGCCGCCGCTGTCCGCGTGCGCACCCCCGCCACCAGCGCGAACCTCGGCCCCGGCTTCGACGCCCTGGGCCTGTCGCTGGGGCTCTACGACGACGTCGTGGTCCGGGTGGCCGAATCCGGGCTGCACATCGACATCGCGGGCGAGGGCGCCGAGAGCCTCCCGCGCGACGAGCGCCACCTGCTCGTGCGGTCCCTGCGCACCGCCTTCGACCTGCTCGGCGGCCAGCCGCGCGGCCTGGAGGTCGTCTGTGCCAACCGGATCCCGCACGGCCGGGGCCTGGGCTCGTCGTCCGCCGCCATCTGCGCGGGCATAGTCGCCGCCCGCGCCGTGACGATAGGCGGGGCCGAGAAGCTCGACGACGCGGCGCTGCTGGAGCTCGCCACGGAGATCGAGGGCCACCCGGACAACGTCGCGGCCTGCCTGCTCGGCGGATTCACCCTGGCGTGGATGGAGTCGGGCGTGGCACGGGCCATTCGGATGGACCCTGCGGATTCCATCGTTCCGGTGGTCTTCGTCCCGGCGAAGCCCGTACTGACCGAGACCGCGCGCGGGCTGTTGCCGCGCAGCGTCCCCCATGTGGACGCCGCGGCCAACGCCGGGCGCGCGGCGCTGCTCGTCGAGGCGCTGACCAGGCGCCCCGAGCTGCTGCTCGCGGCCACCGAGGACCGGCTCCACCAGGAATACCGGGCCCCGGCGATGCCCGAGAGCGTGGCCCTGGTCAACCGACTGCGCGCGGACGGCGTCCCCGCGGTCATCTCCGGCGCGGGCCCCACGGTGCTCGCGCTGGCCGAGAACGGTGCGGCCGTCCAGGTCGCACGACTGGCGGGCGAGGGGTGGGCGGCCAACCGGCTGGCCCTCGACGCCGGGGGGACGAGTGTGCTTCCGCTCGCCTGACCAGCGCGGAGCCTGGCACTTCCCGGGACCCGCGAAAAATAGCGGTTGCCGGTCTTTGAGAGGGGGAATGTTTGTGGGATCCGGTAGTGTTAACCTCAAGTCTGCACTCGAAGCCACATCGGCTCGGTGCGCTGTGTCCCGATCAGGGACCGCTTTTCTTCCGGGAGCCTCCCAAACTGCCTGAGCAGCCTGCCTGAGCAGATTCGAGCACGCTCCGGAATCGGCGTGGGCGACATGAGTGAAGTTGATACGTCATGTCTTCACCTCATTTCTTCACGCCGGAACCAATGAACTGATTCTTCCGCCGTACCGGCGGACCACCGCCCCGGCCCGGTCCGCACAGCCAGACCGCAGCCGGACAGCACAACCGGTCGCCGAGCCAGACAGGCCGACGCCCGCTCCAGGGAAGGACCCCTTCGTGAGCGACACCACCGATCTGATGGGCGTGACCGCCTCCGGCACTGCCAGCAGTGCCGCCGGCAATGCCGCCGCGCCCGCCACGGACGCTCCCGCCGCGCCTGCCACCGGTGCTGCCACTGCCCCCAAGCGGCGACGCTCGGGCACGGGCCTCGACGCCATGGTGCTGGCGGAGCTCCAGCAGCTCGCCTCCAGCCTCGGCATCAAGGGCACCGCGCGGATGCGCAAAGGCCAGCTGATCGAGGTCATCAAGGAGAAGCAGGCCGGCTCCGCCGCGCCTGCCAAGGCCACGACCGCCGAGCCCGCCAAGGCGGCGTCCGACACCGAGACCAAGCCCAAGCGCCGCGCCACCTCCAAGGCGCGTACGGGTGAGTCGGCCGCGGCCGACAAGGCCGAGAAGGCCGCCACGCAGCAGCAGATCGAGATCCCCGGCCAGCCGAGCAGCGATGAGCAGCCGGCCGGCGAGCGCCGTCGCCGCCGGGCGACCGCGCCCTCGGGCAGCCCCGAGCAGGCCGCCCCGGCCGCGGCCGAGGCGCGTGCCGAGGAGCGGGCCGAGGCCTCGGCGGACACCGCCGAGGGCAAGGCCGCCAAGACCGGCGAGCGCGGCGACCGCGGTCAGAAGGGCGAGCGCCGTGACCGCGGCGAGCGCGGCCAGCGGGGCGACCGCGGTGAGCGCGGCGAGCGCGACCGCGACCGCCGGGGCAACCGCGGCGAGGAGGCCGGCCAGCAGGGCGGCAACCGTCAGCAGCGCGACAACCGCGGTGCGCCGCAGGGCCCCCAGGGCGGCCCGCAGGACGAGGGCTACGACGATGAGGCGGGCGGCCGCCGTGGCCGCCGTGGCCGCTACCGCGACCGCCGTGGCCGCCGTGGCCGCGACGACTTCGGCAACGAGCCGCAGGTCTCGGACGACGACGTCCTGATCCCCGTCGCGGGCATCCTGGACATCCTCGACAACTACGCCTTCATCCGGACGTCCGGCTACCTCCCCGGTCCGAACGACGTCTACGTCTCCCTCGCCCAGGTCCGCAAGAACGGCCTGCGCAAGGGTGACCACGTCACCGGTGCGGTCCGGCAGCCGAAGGACGGCGAGCGGCGCGAGAAGTTCAACGCCCTTGTCCGCCTTGACTCGGCGAACGGCATGTCGGCCGAATCCGGGCGCGGGCGGCCCGAGTTCAACAAGCTCACCCCGCTCTACCCGCAGGACCGCCTGCGGTTGGAGTCGGACCCGGGCGTGCTGACGACCCGGATCATCGACCTGGTCGCGCCGATCGGCAAGGGCCAGCGCGGTCTGATCGTGGCCCCGCCGAAGACCGGCAAGACCATGATCATGCAGGCGATCGCCAACGCGATCACCATCAACAACCCCGAGTGCCACCTGATGGTCGTCCTGGTCGACGAGCGTCCGGAAGAGGTCACCGACATGCAGCGGTCGGTCAAGGGCGAGGTCATCTCCTCGACCTTCGACCGCCCGGCCGAGGACCACACCACCGTCGCCGAGCTGGCCATCGAGCGTGCCAAGCGCCTCGTGGAGCTGGGTCACGACGTGGTCGTCCTGCTGGACTCGATCACCCGTCTGGGCCGCGCCTACAACCTGGCCGCCCCGGCCTCGGGCCGCATCCTGTCCGGTGGTGTCGACTCGACCGCGCTCTACCCCCCGAAGAAGTTCTTCGGCGCGGCGCGCAACATCGAGGACGGCGGCTCGCTGACCATCCTGGCCACCGCGCTCGTCGAGACCGGCTCGCGCATGGACGAGGTGATCTTCGAGGAGTTCAAGGGCACCGGCAACATGGAGCTCAAGCTCGACCGGAAGCTCGCCGACAAGCGCATCTTCCCGGCCGTCGACGTGGATGCCTCCGGCACCCGCAAGGAGGAGATCCTCCTGGGCGGCGAGGAGCTGGCCATCGTCTGGAAGCTCCGCCGGGTGCTGCACGCGCTGGACTCGCAGCAGGCCATCGAGCTGCTCCTCGACAAGATGAAGCAGACGAAGTCCAACGCCGAGTTCCTGATGCAGATCGCGAAGACCACGCCCTCCTCGGGCAACGGCAACGACTGATCGCGGCAGCTCGCGGCACGGGCCCTCCCCGCCACCCGGCGGGGAGGGCCCGTGCCTTTCGTTATCCGCTTGTGATCTTCTGAGATCTGCGTCACGGGACCGCCGTCCGGACCTGGCCGGAACCGAGCCCCCGTGGATGACCGAAACCGCAGGTGGCAGTGGCGAAG
Organism: Streptomyces sp. NPDC051173; assembly: GCF_040689515.1. Taxonomy (NCBI): domain Bacteria; kingdom Bacillati; phylum Actinomycetota; class Actinomycetes; order Kitasatosporales; family Streptomycetaceae; genus Streptomyces; species Streptomyces sp. NPDC051173. The sequence goes on along the minus strand of NZ_JBFBBD010000040.1, from coordinate 43,392 downwards.
AGGGTGACTGTAGAGGCCACTGGGCTGAGCTTTTCTAAGAAGGTCCTCAGATCGCGCTGTGCAACCCTGACGCAGACTTCCCCGTCAACCAGCAAGGGGTAGACAGACAACGAAGGACTGAGGAGCGCATGGGCGACGACAGCAGGGGTACGCCGACGGGTTCGCACCGCCGCCGTGCCGGTGGTGGGCGTGGCCGGCGCCGCAAGGTCCGTGCCCGCCCCAAGGGCTGGCGAATAGCCGCGTGGACGACGGCCGGTGTGGTCGTCGCCGGAGGCGCCGGTGCCGGTTTCCTCTACTTCAAGTTCAACGGCAACCTCAACAGCGTCGACATCAACGCGGCGCTGGGCAAGAACCGCCCGGAGAACATCGACAACGGCTCGCAGGACATCCTCGTCCTCGGCTCCGACTCCCGTGCCGGCGCCAACAGCAAGTACGGCCGCGACGAGGGCAGCTCCCGCTCCGACACCGCGATGATCGTCCACGTCTACGCGGGTCACAAGAAGGCCAGCGTCGTCAGCATCCCGCGCGACACGATGGTGCCGCGGCCGCAGTGCAAAATGCCGGACGGCAAGACCAGCCCGGCCGTCAAGCGCGCGCAGTTCAACGACGCGTACTCGGTCGGCGGCGCCGCCTGCGCGGTCGCCACGGTCGAGCAGATGACCAACATCCGGATGGACCACTATCTGGAGGTCGACTTCGCCGGCTTCCAGAAGCTGATCGACAAGCTCGGCGGGGTGCAGGTCACCACCACCAAGCCGATCCGCGACAAGTTCAGCCACCTCGACCTCGACGCGGGCACCCACACCCTCAACGGTGAGCAGTCCCTCGGGCTCGTACGGACCCGGCACGGCGTCGGTGACGGCAGCGACCTGGGCCGGATCAAGCTCCAGCAGGCGTTCATCAAGGCGCTGCTGGACCAGGTCAAGCACGTGGGCGTCTTCACCAGCCCCACCAAGCTCTACGGAATCGCGGACACCGCCACCAAGGCGCTCACCACCGACTCCGACCTCAACTCGCTGAACAAGCTCTACTCGTTCTCGAACGGGCTCAAGGGCATCGGCTCCGGCGACATGCACATGGTGACGCTGCCGGTCGGCGACGACCCCCTCGACAAGAACCGGGTGATCCCGCTCGCCGATGCGTCCCAGCAGATCTGGAACGCCCTGCGCGCCGACCAGCCGATCCCGGACTCCGCCGTCAAGGACGGGGCGGGGACCAAGACCGAGGCCGACGACGTCGTCAAATAGGGCCCCGGCAGCCCCGCAGGACCCGCTGGAATAACCGGCCGCCACCTCTCGTTTTGGGGGATACGGCCAGTGCTGGCAAACTGGTACGTCGGCCCCGGTTCACGTAAGGCAATCCCGCCTCTGCGACCCGGAGCCCTCCCGAACCTAGGAGATCCCCTTGAAGCGCGAAATCCACCCGGATTACGTCGAGACGCAGGTCAGCTGCACCTGTGGCGCCTCGTTCACCACGCGTAGCACCGTCGCGGACGGCACCATCCGTGCCGACGTGTGCTCCGAGTGCCACCCGTTCTACACGGGCAAGCAGAAGATCCTCGACACCGGTGGCCGTGTGGCGCGGTTCGAGGCCCGCTACGGCGCGAAGAAGTAGCGACCCGCAGGCGCCGGTCCTCGGTCGCCCTCGTTGCGAGGGTGACCGGACCGGCGCTTTGTCGTCCAGCAGGCCCGTCACTTCCGCTGAAGGAATCTTGATGTTCGAGGCAGTCGAGGAACTGATCGGCGAGCACGCCGACCTCGAGAAGCGGCTCGCCGACCCCGCCGTGCACGCGGACCAGGCGAACGCCCGAAAGCTCAACAAGCGCTATGCCGAGCTGACCCCGATCGTCGGGACGTACCGCTCCTGGAAGCAGACCGGCGAGGACATCGCGACCGCGCGCGAGTTCGCGGCCGACGACCCCGACTTCGCCGCCGAGGTCAAGGACCTGGAGAAGCAGCGCGAGCAGCTCACCGAGAAGCTCCGCCTGCTGCTCGTCCCGCGCGACCCCAGCGACGACAAGGACGTCATCCTCGAGGTCAAGGCGGGCGCCGGCGGCGACGAGTCCGCGCTCTTCGCGGGCGACCTGCTGCGGATGTACCTCCGCTACGCCGAGCGCGTCGGCTGGAAGACCGAGATCATCGACTCCACCGAGTCGGAGCTGGGCGGCTACAAGGACGTCCAGGTCGCGGTGAAGACCAAGGGCGGCCAGGGCGCCACCGAGCCCGGCCAGGGCGTCTGGGCCCGGCTGAAGTACGAGGGCGGCGTCCACCGCGTCCAGCGCGTGCCCGCCACCGAGTCCCAGGGCCGGATCCACACCTCCGCCGCCGGCGTGCTCGTCACGCCCGAGGCCGAGGAGATCGACGTCGAGATCCACGCCAACGACCTGCGCATCGACGTCTACCGCTCGTCGGGCCCCGGCGGCCAGTCCGTCAACACCACCGACTCCGCCGTCCGCATCACCCACCTGCCGACCGGCATCGTCGCCTCCTGCCAGAACGAGAAGAGCCAGCTCCAGAACAAGGAGCAGGCCCTGCGCATCCTGCGGTCCCGGCTGCTCGCCGCCGCCCAGGAGGAGGCCGAGAAGAACGCCGCGGACGCCCGCCGCAGCCAGGTCCGCACCGTGGACCGCTCCGAAAAGATCCGGACGTACAACTTCCCCGAAAACCGCATCTCGGACCACCGGGTCGGCTTCAAGGCGTACAACTTGGACCAGGTGCTCGACGGCGACCTGGACGCGGTGATCCAGGCGTGCGTCGACGCGGACTCCGCGGCGAAGCTCGCCGACGCGAGCTGACCCGAGGAACCGAGCGCCAGGCGGGCCGGCCCCGGCCCGCCCCGGCGATGGAACGACCGTAACGAACGCGCGAGAGGACCACTGTGAATCTGCTGCTCGCCGAGGTGGCGCAAGCCACTCAGCGGCTGGCCGACGCCGGCGTACCTTCTCCGCGCTTCGACGCGGAGGAGCTCGCCGCCTTCGTCCACGGCGTCAAGCGGGGTGAGCTGCACAACGTGGCGGACGCCGACTTCGACGCCCGCTACTGGGAGGCCGTCGCCCGCCGCGAGGCCCGCGAACCGCTCCAGCACATCACCGGCCGCGCCTTCTTCCGCTACCTGGAACTCCAGGTCGGCCCCGGCGTCTTCGTGCCCCGCCCCGAGACCGAGTCGGTCGTCGGCTGGGCCATAGACGCCGTGCGCGCCATGGACGTCGTCGAGCCCCTCATCGTCGACCTGTGCACCGGCTCCGGGGCCATCGCCCTCGCCCTCGCCCAGGAGGTGCCGCGCTCGCGCGTGCACGCCGTCGAGCTCGACGAGGGCGCCCTCGGCTGGGCCCGCAAGAACGTCGAGGGCTCGCGCGTCACCCTGCACCACGGCAACGCCCTCACCGCGCTCCCCGAACTCGACGGCCAGGTCGACCTGGTGATCTCCAACCCGCCGTACATCCCGCTCACCGAGTGGGAGTACGTCGCCCCCGAGGCCCGCGACCACGACCCCGAGCTCGCGCTCTTCTCCGGCGAGGACGGCCTCGACACCATCCGCGGCATCGAGCGCACCGCCCACCGGCTGCTGCGCCCGGGCGGCGTCGTCGTCATCGAGCACGCCGACACCCAGGGCGGCCAGGTGCCGTGGATCTTCACCGAGGAGCGGGGCTGGGCCGACGCGGCCGACCACCCCGACCTCAACAACCGGCCGCGGTTCGCCACCGCCCGGAAGGCGATGCCGTGAGCACGGCGGCCCGCACTCTTGTCCTGTTTGTTCCGCACGAGGAGGTCTCGTAGATGGCACGGCGATACGACTGCAGCGACGCGACCGACCGCAAGACCGGTCTGCGCGAGGCCGTCGCCGCGGTCCGCCGCGGTGAGCTGGTCGTGCTGCCCACCGACACGGTGTACGGCATCGGTGCGGATGCCTTCAGCCGGGACGCCGTGGGCGACCTCCTGGAGGCCAAGGGCCGCGGCCGGGGCATGCCCTCGCCCGTCCTGGTCGGCTCCCCGAACACCCTGCACGGGCTCGTCACGGACTTCTCCGAGCAGGCGTGGGAGCTCGTCGACGCCTTCTGGCCCGGCGCGCTCACCCTCGTCGCCACCCACCAGCCGTCGCTGACCTGGGACCTGGGGGAGACCCGCGGCACCGTCGCGGTCCGGATGCCGCTGCACCCGGTCGCCATCGAGCTGCTCACCGAGTTCGGCCCGATGGCCGTCTCCAGCGCCAACCTCACCGGCCACCCGGCGCCGCAGGACTGCGACGCCGCCCAGGGCATGCTCGGCGACTCCGTCTCCGTCTACCTCGACGGCGGGTCCACCCCCGCCGACGTGCCGTCCTCCATCGTGGACGTCACCGGCAAGGTCCCCGTCCTGCTGCGCGCCGGTGCCATCAGCGCCGAGCAGCTCCGCGAGGTAGTACCCGACCTCGAGGTGGCGAATTGATCGCCCCGCAGGGGCGTGGCATAGCGGGACCGGGCACGGACAGTTCCACCGACACCTTCCGCATCCTCCACGTCAGCACCGGCAACGTCTGCCGCTCGCCCATCACCGAGCGGCTGACCCGCCATGCCCTCTCCGACCGCCTCGGCGACCCCTTCACGGGCGGCCTGGTGGTGGAGAGCGCGGGCACCTGGGGCCACGAGGGCGCCCCGATGGAGGCGCACGCCGCCACCGTCCTGGCCGACCTCGGCGCGGACCCGCACGGTTTCATCGGCCGTGAGCTCCTGGACGAGCACGTCATCCGTGCCGACCTGGTGCTCACCGCCACCCGTGACCACCGCGCCCAGGTCATCTCCATGGGCCACTCGGCGGGCCTGCGCACCTTCACCCTGAAGGAGTTCACCCGGCTCGTGCGGGCCATAGACCCCGCGACCCTCCCGGACCCCGAGCGGGCCGGCGGGGTGATCGACCGCGCCCGCGCCCTGGTGCAGGCCGCGGCCGCGCTGCGCGGCTGGCTGCTGGCGCCCAACGCGGAGGCCGACGAGGTCCACGACCCCTACGGCGCCCCCATCACCTTCTTCCGTTCCATCGGCGACGAGATCAACCAGGCGCTCGACCCGGTCCTCACCGCCCTCACCGGGGTGCCGGGCCGCCCCTGAGAGACGGGCCCCCGCCGGAACACCCCGTTCCGGAGCGGCCTTCCGGAACAGTGCGGGAATAATCGCCAGAAAACCGGGCATTCGGAGCGATGCGGGCCTACATTGGTGCTGAGTCCGCTGACTCTGCTGAGTCCGTCGCACCGCACAGGTCGGAGTCCGCGATGTCCACCCCACTGCCCACCCAGGGCGTCAGCGCCGCGGCCACCGGCGCCGCGGCCCCGGACCGGCCACGCGGCGACCGGCCCACCGGCCTGGACGCGCTGACGCGGCAGGACCCGGAGATCGCCGGCCTCCTCCTCGGCGAGGCCGACCGGCAGGCCGGCTGCCTCCAGCTGATCGCCGCCGAGAACTTCACCTCACCCGCCGTCCTCGCCGCCCTCGGCTCCCCGCTCGCCAACAAATACGCCGAGGGCTACCCCGGCGCCCGCCACCACGGCGGCTGCGAAGTGGTCGACCTCGTCGAGCGCACCGCGATCGAGCGGGCCAAGGCGCTCTTCGGCGCCGAGCACGCCAACGTCCAGCCGCACTCCGGCTCCTCCGCTGTCCTCGCCGCCTACGCGGCCCTGCTGCGCCCCGGCGACACCGTGCTCGCCATGGCCCTCCCGCACGGCGGCCACCTCACCCACGGCTCCCCGGCGAACTTCTCCGGCCGCTGGTTCGACTTCGTCGGCTACGGGGTGCGCCGCGACACCGGCCTGATCGACTACGACCAGGTGCGCGCCCTCGCCCGGGAGCACCGCCCCCAGGCGATCGTCTGCGGCTCGATCTCCTACCCCCGCCACCCCGACTACGCCGCCTTCCGGGAGATCGCCGACGACGTGGGCGCCTACCTCGTCGCCGACGCCGCCCACCCCATCGGGCTGATCGCCGGGGGAGCGGCCCCCAGCCCGGTGCCGTACGCCGACGTCGTCTGCGCCACCACCCACAAGGTGCTGCGCGGGCCGCGCGGCGGGCTGATCCTGTGCCGCGCGGGACTGGCGGGCCGGATCGACCGAGCGGTCTTCCCCTTCACGCAGGGCGGGGCGCAGATGCACACCGTCGCGGCCAAGGCCGTGGCCTTCGGCGAGGCCGCGACGCCCGCCTTCACCGCGTACGCCCACCAAGTCGTGGCCAACGCTCGCCTCCTCGCCGCCGCCCTGGCCGCTGAGGGCGTCGCTGTGACCACGGGCGGCACCGACACGCACATTGTCACCGGCGGCGTCTCCGCGCTCGCCCTGGACGCCCTCACGGCCCGCGCCCGGCTCGCCGCCGCGGGCATCGTCCTGGACATCTGCGGCCTGCCCCACGGCACCGCGCACGGCCTGCGGCTGGGCACCGCCGCGGTGACCACCCAGGGCATGCGCGAGACGGAGATGGCCCGGATCGCCGTGCTGCTCGGCGCGGCGCTGGGCGGGAGCGGCCCCGACGGCGGGCCACGCGCGGCGGTCACCGAGCTGGTGCGGGCCTTCCCTCCTTATGCCGCCCTCATCTGAGGGCTGCAACCATCTCGGGACGGCCGGACGTCTCCGGCTGTATTCACGTATCGGGGGCGGACGAGAATATGGTGTGGGGCTGTGATGACCAGCGCGACCTCTGGGGCGGCCCGTGCGTGAATACCTCCTGACGCTGTGCGTCACCGCGGCGGTCACCTATCTGCTGACGGGACCGGTGCGGAAGTTCGCGATCGTCGCCGGCGCGATGCCGGAGATCCGCGCGCGCGACGTGCACCGTGAGCCCACGCCGCGGCTCGGCGGCATCGCCATGTTCGGCGGGCTCTGCGCGGGCCTGCTCGTCGCCGCCCACCTGTCGAACCTCGGGAAGGTCTTCGAGCTCGGCAACGAGCCCAGAGCCCTGCTCTCCGGCGCCGGGCTGATCTGGCTGCTCGGCGTGCTGGACGACAAGTGGGGCGTCGACGCCCTGGTGAAGCTCGGCGGCCAGATGATCGCCGCCGGTGTGATGGTGCTCCAGGGTCTGACGATCCTGTGGATCCCGATCCCCGGCGTGGGGACGGTCGCGCTCACCTCCATGCAGGGCACCCTCCTCACGGTCGCCCTCGTCGTGATCACCATCAACGCGGTGAACTTCGTCGACGGCCTGGACGGCCTGGCCTCGGGCATGGTCTGCATCGCCGCCGCGGCGTTCTTCCTCTACGCCTACCGCCTCTGGTTCGGGCACAACATCGAGGCGGCCGCGCCCGCGACGCTCTTCGCCGCGGTCCTGATGGGCATGTGCCTGGGCTTCCTGCCGCACAACATGCACCCCGCCCGCATCTTCATGGGCGACTCCGGCTCCATGCTCATCGGCCTCGTGCTGGCCGCGGGCGCGATCTCCATCACCGGCCAGGTCGACCCGGACCTGCTCTACCAGCAGGTCGGCGGCGAGCGGCAGGCCGTGCAGGCGATGGTGCCGGTCTACATCCCCCTGCTGCTCCCGCTGACGGTCATCGCCGTGCCGGTCGCCGACCTGCTGCTGGCGATCGTGCGGCGCACCTGGAACGGCCAGTCGCCCTTCGCCGCGGACCGCGGACACCTCCACCACCGGCTGCTGGAGCTGGGGCACTCGCACAGCCGCGCCGTGCTGATCATGTACTTCTGGTCGGCGCTCATCGGCTTCGGCACGGTGGCCTACTCCGTGCACTCGGCGAGCGTCTGGATCGTCCTGCTGATCGTGGTGCTCAGCGCCGTCGGCCTGGTCCTCCTGCTGCTGCCGCGCTTCAAGCCGCGTGCACCGCGCTGGGCGGAGGCGTTCGTCCCGCCGCGCTACCGGCGCAAGGGAGCCCTGGCGGGCGCGGCGGCCGCGCGGGGCGCGGCCACCGTGGAGGAGACCGCCCCCGAGGAGCGCGAGCCCGTGCCCGCGGGGATCCACGGGGCGACCGCCATCGGCGACCGGTCCCGTTTCCATCACGTCAGGAAGATCAGCAATCAGCGCTGAAGGCCCGCATTAGCAGAGGAAATGCGGCCGCGTCAGCCCAATGACCAGCGGGTTGACACGTCCGTGTGACGTCCGGCACACGATGTAGGTAAAGACCTCATCAAATAGTTTGTGATACCGTTCACGAAACCCGGTGCTAGAGCCGAAGGACCGTAGTGCGGCGGTCCTTTGTCGAGAGTCATGTCTCACTCCCGGGGATACGCTCGTCCACGACGAATCGTTGCTTCCGACCTCTCGCCGGAGAAACCCTTCATGCAGTCCAACGACGCCCGAACACTCCTGCAGTGCGCCGTCCCGACCGCCGTCGCGGGCGTTGTCGCAGTCGTCGTCAGCGGTGTGCTGGCCGGTGGCAAGGGCGCGGTCGGCGCCGCCGTCGGCACGTTGGTCGCGGGCGGCGTCATGGCCTTGGGCCTCTACGTTCTCCAGCGCACCGCCAAGTCCTTCCCGCACCTGTTTCAGGCCATGGGACTGGTGCTCTACGTGACGCAGTTCCTGATCTCCGCCGTCGTGTTGGCGATCTTCCGGGACACCACGCTCTTCAACACCCGGGCCTTCGCCTTCGCGCTCCTCGGCGCGGTCCTCGTGTGGACCGCCGCGCAGACCCGTGCCTACCTGAAGGCCAAGATCCTGTACGTCGATCCGGAATCCGCCGAGGCGAAGAAGTCCGCGCCCGCCGGGTCCCCGACGTGACCGGTAGGGCCGCGATAAAGGTGCCGGCGCTCACCTGCTATCGTCCGGTGCCATCTGAGGCACAGTGGGCGCAGGCAGCTGAACACCCGAGAATCCCGGGACGGAATCGGCAGTCCATGCAGCTGATGCCGAATACCCAGACCGGCCCCGCGCCGATCACCTGCCCCCCCATCCGCAAGACCAGTCCAGTGCCGTTCCGCGGCTGTGCGCCGCGCCGACACAACGAGGTTGCCGTACCTATGCGCCACGCTGAAGGAGCTCGCGGTGAGTGCTGACCAGATGCTCGCCTTCGAGACCGATTGCCACATCTTCGATGGGTGCGGCTTCCCAGCCCCAGGGCTCCACTCGTTCTTGTTTGAACCGCTCTTCACTGTCGGCGGCTACGACTTCAACAAGCCCATGCTGCTGGCCGTGCTCACCACGGTCATCGTCATCGGTTTCTTCTGGGCGGCGTTCGGCCGGGCCAAGGTGGTCCCCGGCAAGCTTCAGATGGTCGGTGAGGCGGGTTACGACTTCGTCCGCCGCGGCATCGTCTACGAGGCGCTCGGCAAGAAGGAGGGCGAGAAGTACGTCCCCCTCATGGTCTCGCTGTTCTTCTTCGTGTGGATCATGAACCTGTGGTCGATCATTCCGGTCGCCCAGTTCCCCGTGACGTCGATCATCGCCTTCCCGGCGGCCCTCGCCCTGATCGTCTACGTCCTCTGGATGTACCTGACCTTCAAGAAGCACGGCTTCGTCGGCGGTCTGAAGAACATCACCGGCTACGACAAGTCCCTCGGCCCGGTGCTGCCGCTCGCCATGACCATCGAGTTCTTCTCGAACGTCCTGGTCCGGCCCTTCACTCACGCGGTGCGACTCTTCGCGAACATGTTCGCCGGTCACGTGCTGATCCTGATGTTCACCATCGCCAGCTGGTACCTGATGAACGGCATCGGCTTCGCCTACGCCGGCGTCTCGTTCGTGATGACCGTCGTCATGACCGCGTTCGAGCTCTTCATCCAGGCCGTCCAGGCGTACGTCTTCGTGCTGCTGGCCACCAACTACGTCCAGGGCGCGCTCGCCGAGCACCACTGAGCACCCCCGCTCCCCAGACCAACAATCGTCCGGTGGCCAACCCCCACCGGTCCGTGAAAGAGAAGGAAGAACGAGCATGTCTGCTGCTCTCCAGACCATCGCCGCTGGTGTCGAGATCAAGGGCAACCTGGGCTCGATCGGCTACGGCCTCGCCGCGATCGGCCCCGGCGTCGGCGTCGGCATCGTCTTCGGTAACGGCACCCAGGCGCTGGCCCGTCAGCCCGAGGCCGCCGGCCTGATCCGCGCCAACCAGATCCTCGGCTTCGCCTTCTGTGAGGCGCTCGCCCTGATCGGTCTGGTCATGCCGTTCGTCTACCCGTCTGCCTGATCCGCAGCCTGACGACCACAGTTTTCGACGGAAGGCATTGATGTGAAAGACGCCTTGATGCAGTTGGCGTCCGAGGGCGAGGTGGAGAACCCGCTTCTCCCGCCGATCCCCGAGCTCGTCATCGGTCTGATCGCCTTCGCCATCGTCTTCATCTTCCTGGCCAAGAAGCTCCTCCCGGTCATCAACAAGACGCTGGAGGAGCGTCGCGCGGCCATCGAAGGCGGTATGGAGAAGGCGGAGGCCGCCCAGGCCGAGGCCCAGCAGGTCCTTGAGGACTACCGGGCCCAGCTCGCCGATGCCCGCCACGAGGCCGCTCGGATGCGCCAGGAGGCGCAGGAGCAGGGTGTCGCGGTGATCGCCGAGATGCGGTCCGAGGGACAGCGTCAGCGCGACGAGATCATCGCTGCCGGCCACGCCCAGATCGAGGCCGACCGCAAGGCCGCCTCGGCCTCGCTCCGCCAGGACGTGGGCAAGCTCGCCACCGACCTGGCCGGCAGGATCGTCGCCGAGTCCCTCGTGGACGCCGGCCGGCAGAGCCGCACCATCGACCGCTTCCTCGACGACCTCGAGGTCAAGGCGGCCGACGTGACGAAGGTCGAGGCCACCCGATGAGCGGAGCGAGCCGGGAGGCCCTGGCCTCCGCACGGGAGCGCCTCGACGCGCTGGCGGACAACACCTCCGTCGACGCGGCGAAGCTCGCCGAGGAGCTGGCCGCCGTGACGGGGCTGCTCGACCGCGAGGTGTCGCTGCGTCGGGTCCTGACCGACCCGGCGCAGTCCGGTGAGGCCAAGGCCGAGCTGGCGCGCCGCCTGATCGGTGGCCAGGTGGGCGGCGAGACCGCCGACCTGGTGACCGGCACGGTCCGCTCCCGCTGGTCGCGCTCGCGCGACCTGGTGGACGCGCTCGAGGAGCTGGCCGCGACGGCCGACCTCGTCGCCGCCGAGCGGGCCGGTGTCCTGGACGACGTCGAGGACGAGCTGTTCCGCTTCGGCCGGATCGTGGGCGCCAGCCCCGAGCTGCGCTCCGCGCTGACCGACAAGGTCGCCGGGCGTACGGCCAAGACCGGACTGGTGAGCGAGCTGCTGGGCGGCCGGGCCAACCCGGTCACCGAGCGGCTCGTGGTCCGCCTGGTGGGACAGCCGCGTGGTCGTAGCCTGGAGGCAGGGCTGAACGCCCTGTCCAAGCTGGCCGCCGACCGCCGGGACCGGATGGTCGCGGTGGTCACCTCCGCGGTGCCGCTGAGCGATGCGCAGAAGCAGCGCCTCGGTGACACGCTGGCGAAGCTGTACGGGCGCCGGGTCCACCTCAACATGGACGTCGACCCCGAGATCCTCGGTGGCGTCCAGGTGCGGATCGGCGACGAGGTCATCAACGGCAGCATCGCCGACCGCCTCGCCGAGGCGGAGCGGCGGATGGCCGGCTGACCGGCCACCAACTCAAGAGCATGACTGACGGCCCGAGTTGGGCCGACGGTGTCCTCCGGGGGCCCGCAGCGCGACCGCTGCGGAAACCGGCCCCCGGAGAAGAAATACTTCGGGCCCAACAAGGAGAGCAGGGAACCCAGATGGCGGAGCTCACGATCCGGCCGGAGGAGATCCGGGACGCGCTGGAGAACTTTGTCCAGGCGTACAAGCCGGACGCGGCCTCGCGCGAGGAGGTCGGTACGGTCAGCGTTGCCGGCGACGGCATCGCTAAGGTCGAGGGTCTTCCCTCGGCCATGGCGAACGAGCTGCTGCGGTTCGAGGACGGAACCCTCGGTCTCGCCCTCAACCTCGAGGAGCGCGAGATCGGTGCGGTCGTCCTCGGCGAGTTCAGCGGCATCGAGGAGGGCCAGCCGGTGCAGCGCACCGGTGAGGTGCTCTCCGTCGCGGTGGGCGAGGGCTACCTCGGCCGCGTCGTCGACCCGCTGGGCAACCCGATCGACGGCCTCGGCGAGATCGCGACCGAAGGTCGCCGCGCCCTGGAGCTGCAGGCCCCGGGCGTCATGGTCCGCAAGTCGGTCCACGAGCCGATGCAGACCGGCCTCAAGGCCGTCGACGCGATGGTGCCGATCGGCCGTGGCCAGCGACAGCTGATCATCGGCGACCGCCAGACCGGCAAGACCGCGCTGGCCGTCGACACGATCATCAACCAGCGCGACAACTGGCGCTCCGGCGACCCGAAGAAGCAGGTCCGCTGCATCTACGTCGCCGTCGGCCAGAAGGGCTCCACCATCGCGTCCGTGCGCGGCGCGCTGGAGGAGGCGGGCGCCCTGGAGTACACGACGATCGTCGCCGCTCCCGCGTCCGACCCGGCCGGCTTCAAGTACCTCGCCCCGTACACCGGCTCGGCCATCGGTCAGCACTGGATGTACCAGGGCAAGCACGTCCTGATCGTCTTCGACGACCTGTCGAAGCAGGCCGACGCCTACCGCGCCGTCTCCCTGCTGCTGCGCCGCCCGCCGGGCCGTGAGGCGTACCCGGGCGACGTCTTCTACCTGCACTCGCGTCTGCTGGAGCGCTGCGCCAAGCTCTCCGACGAGATGGGTGCCGGCTCGATGACCGGTCTGCCGATCGTCGAGACCAAGGCCAACGACGTGTCGGCGTTCATCCCGACCAACGTCATCTCCATCACCGACGGCCAGTGCTTCCTGGAGTCCGACCTCTTCAACGCGGGCCAGCGCCCGGCGCTGAACGTCGGTATCTCGGTCTCCCGTGTCGGTGGCTCCGCCCAGCACAAGGCCATGAAGCAGGTCTCCGGCCGGCTTCGCGTGGACCTCGCCCAGTACCGCGAGCTGGAGGCGTTCGCCGCCTTCGGTTCCGACCTGGACGCGGCCTCGAAGTCGCAGCTGGAGCGCGGCAAGCGCATGGTCGAGCTGCTGAAGCAGGGCCAGTACGCCCCGTACTCGGTCGAGGACCAGGTCGTCTCCGTCTGGGCCGGCACCACCGGCAAGATGGACGACGTGCCGGTCGAGGACATCCAGCGCTTCGAGCGCGAGATGCTCGACTACCTGGGCCGCGAGCACAAGGGCCTGATGACCAGCATCGTCGAGGGCGGCAAGATGTCCGACGACACCCTCCAGGCGCTCGCCGACGCCATCGCCACCTTCAAGAAGCAGTTCGAGACCTCGGACGGCAAGCTTCTCGGTGACGACGCCACGGCCGGCTCCGCGAAGTGACGACGACGGAAGGGACCTGATCCATGGGAGCCCAGCTCCGGGTCTACAAGCGTCGCATCCGCTCCGTCACCGCGACCAAGAAGATCACCAAGGCGATGGAGATGATCGCCGCCTCGCGCATCGTCAAGGCGCAGCGCCAGGTGGCGGCATCGACGCCGTACGCGAGTGAACTCACCCGCGCGGTGACGGCGGTTGCGACCGGTTCGAACACCAAGCACGCGCTGACCACCGAGGTCGAGCGCCCGGTCCGGGCCGCGGTCCTGCTCGTCACGAGCGATCGCGGTCTGGCCGGCGGCTACTCCTCCAACGCCATCAAGGCCGCGGACCGCCTCACCGAGCGCCTGCGCTCGGAGGGCAAGGACGTCGTCACGTACATCATCGGCCGCAAGGGCGTTGCGTACTACGGCTTCCGGGAGCGTCCGGTGGCGGAGTCGTGGACCGGCTTCACCGACAGCCCGACGTACGCCGACGCCAAGCGCGTCGCGGGTCCGCTGATCGAGGCGGTCCAGCTGGACACGGCCGAGGGCGGCGTCGACGAGCTGCACATCGTCTTCACCGAGTTCGTCTCGATGATGACGCAGTCGCCCGTCGAGAAGCGGCTGCTGCCGCTCACCCTCGACGCGGCGGAGGAGCCCGAGGAGGCCGCGAAGGGCAAGATCCTTCCGCTCTTCGACTTCGAGCCGTCGGCGGAGGACGTCCTCGACGCGCTGCTGCCGCGGTACGTCGAGAGCCGTATCTACAACGCGCTGCTGCAGTCGGCCGCTTCCGAGCACGCCGCCCGCCGCCGCGCGATGAAGTCGGCGACCGACAACGCCGGCGAACTCATCAAGACGCTGTCGCGCCTTGCCAATGCGGCCCGACAGGCCGAAATCACCCAGGAAATCAGCGAGATCGTCGGTGGCTCCAGTGCCCTGGCCGACGCTAACGCGGGGAGTGACTGACCACTATGACCACGACTGTTGAAACCGCCACGGCCACCGGCCGCGTCGCGCGGGTCATCGGCCCGGTCGTCGACGTGGAGTTCCCCGTCGACGCGATGCCGGAGATCTACAACGCGCTGCACGTCCAGGTCGCCGACCCGGCCGAGGACGGCAAGCTCAAGACGCTGACCCTCGAGGTCGCGCAGCACCTGGGCGAGGGCCTGGTCCGCGCCATCTCGATGCAGCCCACCGACGGTCTGGTCCGCCAGGCCGCCGTCACCGACACGGGCACGGGCATCACCGTCCCCGTCGGCGACGTCACCAAGGGCAAGGTGTTCAACACCCTCGGTGAGATCCTGAACAAGCCGGAGGCCGAGTCCGAGGTCTCCGAGCGCTGGGCGATCCACCGCAAGGCCCCCAGCTTCGACCAGCTCGAGTCGAAGACCGAGATGTTCGAGACCGGCGTCAAGGTCATCGACCTGCTGACCCCGTACGTCAAGGGCGGCAAGATCGGTCTGTTCGGTGGTGCCGGTGTCGGCAAGACCGTGCTGATCCAGGAAATGATCTACCGCGTGGCCAACAACCACGACGGTGTGTCGGTGTTCGCCGGTGTCGGTGAGCGCACCCGTGAGGGCAACGACCTCATCGAGGAAATGACCGACTCGGGCGTCATCGACAAGACGGCGCTCGTCTTCGGCCAGATGGACGAGCCGCCGGGCACCCGTCTGCGCGTCGCCCTGGCCGGTCTGACCATGGCGGAGTACTTCCGCGATGTGCAGAAGCAGGACGTGCTCTTCTTCATCGACAACATCTTCCGTTACACCCAGGCCGGTTCCGAGGTGTCCACCCTGCTCGGCCGTATGCCGTCCGCGGTGGGTTACCAGCCGAACCTGGCGGACGAGATGGGTCTGCTCCAGGAGCGCATCACCTCGACCCGCGGTCACTCGATCACCTCGATGCAGGCGATCTACGTCCCCGCGGACGACCTGACCGACCCGGCCCCGGCCACGACCTTCGCGCACCTCGACGCGACGACCGTGCTGTCGCGTCCGATCTCGGAGAAGGGCATCTACCCGGCGGTCGACCCGCTGGACTCGACGTCCCGCATCCTGGACCCGCGCTACATCGCGCGGGAGCACTACGACGCCGCGATGCGCGTCAAGACGATCCTGCAGAAGTACAAGGATCTCCAGGACATCATCGCGATCCTCGGTATCGACGAGCTGGGCGAGGAGGACAAGCTCGTCGTCCACCGTGCCCGTCGCGTCGAGCGCTTCCTGTCGCAGAACACCCACGTGGCGAAGCAGTTCACCGGTGTCGACGGCTCGGACGTGCCGCTGGACGAGTCCATCGCCGCGTTCAACGCGATCTGCGACGGTGAGTACGACCACTTCCCCGAGCAGGCGTTCTTCATGTGCGGTGGCATCGAGGACCTGAAGGCCAACGCCAAGGAGCTGGGCGTCTCCTGAGCCCCGTGCTCACGGCCGGGGGTGGGGCGATCCCGCCCCCGGTCGTCACGTCCCCTATTCTTTGACCCAACACCCGTCGGATCTGGCGGGTGACAGACCCGAGGAGCCACGTTGGCTGCTGAGCTGCACGTCGAGCTGGTCGCGGCGGACCGAAGCGTCTGGTCCGGCGAGGCCACTCTGGTCATCGCGCGTACCACATCGGGTGACATCGGCGTCATGCCCGGCCACCAGCCGCTGCTCGGTGTGCTGGAGTCCGGCCCGGTGACCATCAAGACCGCCGGCGGCAATGTCATCGCCGCGGTGCACGGTGGGTTCATCTCCTTCGCGGACGACAAGCTCTCGCTCGTCGCCGAGATGGCGGAGCTCGCCGACGAGATCGATGTCCAGCGCGCCGAGCGCGCGCTGGAGCGTGCACAGTCGGAGGCCGACGCGGCCGCCGAGCGTCGCGCGGACATCCGGCTGCGTGCGGTCACGGGCGTTCACTAGCCCGCGACCCACAGAGATCGTCCCTCAGCCGCGGACCGCACTGGATCACTCCAGGGCGGTCCGCGGCTGAGGCAATACAGGTGCGGTTGCTCTAGATGATGCGAGGAGGTCGGTGGAGATGGTCCTCGCTCTGCTCGTGAGCGGCATCGTCGTCTTGCTGGTGTTGATCGGGCTCTTTGTCTTCGGGCTGCGCAGGCGGCTCATCCAGCGGTCGGGTGGCACCTTCGACTGCAGTCTGCGCTGGAGCGTCCCGGAGGACGCCCCGCTGGACGGCAAGGGGTGGGTCTACGGCGTCGCCCGCTACAACAGTGACCGGATCGAGTGGTTCCGGGTCTTCTCCTACGCGGTGCGCCCGCGGCGCGTGCTGGAGCGGGCGTCGATCGAGGTGCTGGAGCGGCGCGCGCCGTTCGGTGACGAGGAGCTGGCGCTGCTCTCCGACGCCGTCGTGCTGATCTGTGTCCATCAGGGGACGCGGCTCGAACTGGCCATGAGCGAGGACGCGCTGACCGGGTTCCTGGCGTGGCTGGAGGCGGCGCCTCCCGGGCAGCGCGTCAACGTGGCTTAGTGCTTGGCGCTTTGCCGGCGGTCAGCTCAGACCGCTGCTGACGGCAGTCATCAGCGGTCCCGTGTCACCCGACATCTCCCAGATCATCACGCCGCCCAGGCCCTTTCCGCGCAGCCAGGCGGCCTTCTGGCCGATGGACCAGGCGTCGTCGAAGGTCCACCACTGGCCGTTGTCACCGGTGTAGCCGTACGTGGCGACGGCCTGTTCGTCGTGGTAGACGGTCAGGTCCGGCACGGACGCGATCAGGTTGGCGTAGCCGCGCGTCCCCGCCTCCTCGGGGAACTGCCCCGGCGCCGCCCCGTTCGCCTTCTGCCACGCGCCGTGCGCGCCGCCGTCGGCGACCTGCTGCCAGCCGCGCCCGTAGAACGCCAGGCCGAGCATCACCTTGCGCGGGTCGACGCCCGCGTCGAGGTAGGTCTGCACGGTCCTGTCCACGCTGAACTTCGTGGCGTACGGGTCCTTGGGGTCGGTGTAGAGGTTGCCCTGGTGCCCGGTGAGGTTGGGTTCCCAGCTGTTGTCGCTGCCCGAGCCGTGGAAGTCGTAGCCCTGGACGTTGGCGTAGTCCATGTAGTCGAAGACGCTGGGCGTGCCGTCCTTGGTGGTGATGTCCCAGCCCGCGTCGATCTTGGCCGGGTCCGCCGGGGTGAAGGCGGTGACGAGGTACTTCTTCCCGGTGGTCGAGGACAGCGCGTCGAGCTGCTTGCGGAACTCCGCGAACAGCAGGGTGTTGTTCGCCTTGTCGTCCTTCGAGACGTGGTTGCCCGGGTGGCCGTCGGAGCCGGGCCACTCCCAGTCGATGTCGAAGCCGTCGAAGATGCCGGCCGCCGAGCCGTCGCCGCCGCGCCCGTTGCTGACCGGCAGGTTGCCCTTGATGTACATGTCGATGCAGGACTTCACGAACTTCTGCCGGGACGCGTCCGTCCTGGCCACGTCGGAGAAGTACTTGCTGTAGGTCCAGCCGCCCACCGACATGATGACCTTGAGGTCGGGGTGCTTGGCCTTGAGCTTCTTCAGCTGGTTGAAGTTGCCCGCCAGCGGCTGGTCCCAGGTGTCCCCGACGCCGTCGACGGACTCACCGGCCGCGAACCCCTTCTCGTAGTCCGCCCAGGAGTCGCCCGCGCCGTCGCCCTGGCTGGGGTCCTCGGGGTTGGACGAGGTGGCCTTGGTGACGCCGTTGAGACAGGTGAGGTTGTTCGGGTCGATGTTGGAGAAGGCGTAGTTGAGGTGCGTGAGCTTCGCGGCCGCGCCGGAGTCCTCCAGCGACTTCACGGTGTACGCGCGCCCGTAGATGCCCCACTGCACGAAGTAGCCGACCTTGGCGTAGTCGCCGGCCGGTGGCTTCGTGCCGCCGCCGGTGGTGCGCACGGTCAGCGGCGGGCTCGCCTTGCCGGTCTGGTCCGCGGTGTCGCGGGCGACGACGGTGTAGGTGTAGTCGGTGCCCGGCGTCAGGCCCGTGTCGGTGTACGCGAGCTTGGCGACGGTGGTGACCTTGGCCGTGCCGCGGTACACGTCGTAGTTCTTGATGCCCTTGTCGTCCGTGGCCGCCGGCCACTTCAGGGAGACGGAGGTGTCCGTGACGGCCGTCGCCTGCGGGGTGCCGGGCGCGGACGGCGGGTTGTCGCCCGGGGGTGTGCCGCCGTCACAGCCGCCGCCGTTGATCCTGCAGCCGCCCGGGGCGCCGTCGCCGGTGGCGACGAAGCCGAAGGTGACGGCGGCGCCGGGGGCGATGGCGCCGTTGTACTCCCGGTTCTTGGCCGTGACATGGGTGCCCGAGCTGGTGAGCAGGGTGTCCCAGAAGGAGCCGACCGTGGTGGTCGCGGGGAAGTCCCACTCCACGGTCCAGCCGTTGACGGCGGTGGTGCCGGTGTTCTTGACCGTCCACTCGCCCTGGAAGCCCGTGCCCCAGTCCGATGTCTTGGCGAAGACGGCGGTGAGCGAGGCCGCCTTCGGGGCGGGGTCCGCGTGCGAGGGGGCGGTGGCCAGGCCGACGAGCGCGGCGGCCGGGAGGAGCAGCGCGGAGAAGGCCGCGACGGCTCGGGACAGGGGGTGTCTGCTGCGGGTTGAGGATCCTGTGCTCAAGGGAGCTCCTCGAGTGGGGCCTTGTGGTGGGGGTGTGGGGGGTGGTGCGCGGGGGCCGTGGTGCGACCGGTGAGCGTGCGCTATCCGGACACGTTCCGCGCGGCTGTGGTGGGGAGAGTAAAAAGGTCCGTACCAATGGTCAAGAGGTCTGGACCAGCCCCAGTTCCCGCGCCAGGACCGCCGCCTGCACCCGGCTGCGCAGCTCCAACTTGCCCAGCAGACGGCTGACATGGGTCTTCACCGTCGCCTCCGCCATCGTCAGGCGCACCGCGATGTCCGCGTTGGACAGCCCCTCGCCCAGACACGCCAGCACCTCCCGCTCCCGGCGGGTGAGCGGCTCCAGGATCCGCGGGTCCGGCGCCCCCGGCCGTACGGAGGCGGGCCGTGCGAACTCCGCGATCAGCCGCCGCGTCACCGCCGGGGAGATCAGGCCCTCGCCCCGCGCCACCGTCCGCACCGCCGCGACCAGATCGGCGGCCTCGCTGTCCGGACGCCTTCGGGTCGCCGATCGACAGCGCGGCCGTGGAGTGGATCGCGATGGCGGACAGGTGCCCGGCCACCACGTCGTGCAGCTCGCGTGCCATCCGGGCGCGCTCCGCGCCGACCGCCTCCCGGCGGTCCAACTCGGCCAGCAGCGCGGTCCGCTCGGCCTCCAGCCGGGCGGACCGGGCGGCGTCCCGGTGCACCCGGACGCCCACCCCCGTCCACGCGGGGGTGATGGTGATCACGCCGAGGCCGATGCCGACCAGCAGCGCGGAGGGGGAGCGGACGATCGCGGCGGCCAGCAGCGTCCCCACGACGGTGAGCACCTCGGTGGCGCGCGGGATGAAGCGGTACGCGGCCGGGGGCCCGTACAGCACCGCCGCGTAGACGAGGTCGGTGAACATCGCGACGTTCGCCATGATGCTGCCCGAGAGCACGTCGAGCGTCAGCGCGCCCACCCCGACGGCGAGGCCCGTCAGCGGGGCCCTGCGGCGCAGCAGTTCGGCACCGGCCATGACCGCCAGCGCCACCAGCGCGAGCCGCTTGGGCACCGCCGCCACCGGCGAGCCGGTCAGCCCCAGCGCGTACAGCGCCACGCCGCCGAGCAGCCCGGCGGCGGCGATGAGCGCCTCTTCGCGGGGGGAACGGGACATGGCTCCATCACAGCACGTCGGAGGGGGTACGGGCGCCCCCTGCCGGGGCGGCGTGGGCCGGCGGCGCTACATCGAAGGATGCAGTGGAGGATCGTCGCCGCCGACGAGGAAAGGGGCGCGAGCGGGGGCGACGCTGGTGGGGAGGGAAGGGAGAACCCCCGTGATCGTGTCGTTGATCATCGTGTGCGAGGCCGGCTTCTGGGTGCTGCTGGCCGGCGGGCTGAGCCTGCGCTATCTGGCCCGGATGCCGCGCGCGGGCCTCGCGGTGCTGCTGCTGGAACCGGTGCTGGAGCTGATCCTGCTGGTCGCGACCGCGGTCGATCTGAAGAACGGTGCCCAGGCCGACTGGAAGCACGGCCTGGCGGCGGTCTGCATCGGCTTCTCGGTGGGCCTCGGCCACTCCACGATCACCTGGGCCGACCAGCGCTTCGCGCACCGCTTCGCGGGCGGCCCGCCGCCGCCGGCGAAGCCGGAGTACGGGCGGGCGCGCACGGTGCACGAATGGCGGACGGCGGGCCGCTGGTGCCTCGCGGCGGCCGTCGCGGCGGGGCTGCTTCAGGCGGCGGTCTGGTACGTCGGCGACTCGGGCGACACCAGCTCGCTGCGGGACTGGCAGACGAAGATGCTCCTGGTGATCGGGATCAATCTGGTCATCGCGGTGAGCTATACGATCTGGCCGAAACAGCCCAAGGGGCAGGACGGCTGAGTCCGTCCGGCAGCCGCAGGCCGGTGGGGGCTTGGCGCGCAGTTCCCCGCGCCCCTGGCGGGGCCCGGTTCCGCGCCGTACTTCACCGGTTCTCGCCCGGCACCCAGAGGATGTCCCCGACCTCCTTGTTCGCCGTCCGCGCCAAAATGAAGAGCAGGTCGGAGAGGCGGTTGAGGTAGGTCGCCGCCAGCGGGTTCATGATGTCGGTGTGCAGCTCCATCGCCGCCCAGGTGGAGCGTTCCGCGCGGCGTACCACCGTGCACGCCTGGTGCAGCAGGGCCGCGCCCGGGGTGCCGCCGGGGAGGATGAAGCTGCGGAGCTTCTCCAGGCCCTCCAGGAAGTGGTCGCAGTCCGCCTCCAGCTTGTCGACGTACGACTGCTCGACGCGCAGCGGGGGGTACTTGGGGTTCTCCGCGACCGGGGTCGCGAGGTCCGCGCCCACGTCGAAGAGGTCGTTCTGGATGCGGACGAGCACCTTGACGACCTCCTCCGGCAGCTGCCCGAGCGCGATCGCGACGCCGATGGCGGCGTTGGCCTCGTTGGCGTCGGCGTAGGCGGCGATGCGGGTGTCGGTCTTCACGGTGCGGCTCATGTCACCGAGGGCGGTGGTGCCGCTGTCGCCGGTGCGGGTGTAGATACGCGTCAGATTGACCATGGGAGGAGCGTAGGCCGTGCGGCGGCCGCGCCGGGGGTTCCCGGCCGCCGGACGCACCGGTTTCGCGTACCGCCCGCGCGACCTGCAACTGTGAACACTGATGCTGGAGATACTCAACTGGTGCGTGGGGCGCGGCTGGTAGCCGTCTCGGTGTGATGTCCGTCATGTGGGACGTGACGCGCATCTCTAACCTCCCAAAGCCGCCCCCATGGGCGCTAATGTCCGCCCGAGAGAGTGCGTACGGAACAGAACAGCGTTGTGCACAGGGAGTAAGGGGACAGCCGTGGCCAAGAAGCTCGCCGTCATCGGTGCCGGACTGATGGGGTCGGGGATCGCGCAGGTCTCCGCCCAGGCCGGCTGGGACGTCGTGCTTCGGGACGTCACCGACGCGGCGCTGCGCCGGGGCACGGACGGCATCAAGTCCTCCTACGACAAGTTCGTCTCCAAGGGCAAGCTCGACGCGGACGCGGCCGAGCGGGCGCTGGCCCGGATCACCACCACCACCGACCTCGACGGTGCCGCGGACGCCGACATCGTCGTCGAGGCCGTCTTCGAGGACGTCGACACCAAGCGGGACATCTTCCGCACCCTGGACGGGCTGGTGAAGGACGATACGGTCCTCGCCTCCAACACCTCCGCCATCCCGATCACCAAGATCGCGGCCGCCACGCGGCGGCCCGAGCGGGTCGTCGGCACGCACTTCTTCTCGCCGGTGCCGATGATGCAGCTCTGCGAGCTGGTCCGCGGCCACAAGACCGGCGACGAAACCCTCGCCACCGCCCGGGAGTTCGCGGAGGGCGTCGGCAAGACGTGCATCGTCGTCAACCGCGACGTCGCGGGCTTCGTCACCACCCGCCTCATCTCGGCGCTCGTCGTCGAGGCGGCGAAGCTCTACGAATCGGGCGTGGCCACCGCCGAGGACATCGACATCGCGTGCAAGCTGGGCTTCGGCCACGCGATGGGCCCGCTGGCCACCGCCGACCTCACCGGCGTGGACATCCTGACGCACGCCACCGGGAACATCTACGCCGAGTGCCAGGACGAGAAGTTCGCGCCGCCGGAGATCATGCGCCGCATGGTCGACGCGGGGGACCTCGGCCGCAAGAGCGGCCAGGGCTTTTACCAGCACTGACGCTGTCTCCGCTATCTGCCTCACCCGCCAGGGTGAATTAGGTATCGGTTGGCCAGCAAGCGGCAACCTTGTCGTGTGAAAGGCAGTCAGTTCTTTAGGACCTCATCCACATCACGCACCACTCCCGGGAGCGCATATGCACATCAGGGGCGACCACGCCGAACTGGTCGTCGGGGGGCGCCTCGACGTCCGCAGCGCGGCGGACGCCCGTACGGTCCTGCACTCCGCGCTCGACGCGGGCCGCGGTGACCTCGTGCTCGACCTCACCGAGCTGGACTCCTGGGACGCGACGGGGCTGGGCGTCATCATGGGCGCCCACCGCCGCGCCGGCCGCACCGGCCGGCGGCTGGTCCTGCGCGGAGTGCCCGACCGGATGCAGCGGCTGCTGGTCGCCACCCGCCTGCACCGCATCCTCGCCATCGAGGGCGGCATCGAGGCCGAGTCCCTGCCCGGAGTGTGACCGGCGCGCGCGGCGTCGGAGGCTTGCGGGGAATTGCGGGGAAGGCCCAGGCCCGGGGCTGTTGGGGCGTCCGTGCCCCGCTCCGTCTTTCGTCCGCTTCGTCCCTTCACCCTCATGGGACTGTGACCTCCCCCGGGCGGCGAGTCCCCCCTGGATTCATGGATACTGTCCGGAGGTCTGAGGTTCGGTTTTCCCGCCGCATAAGGCCGTACAACCATGCCCACACGGCGGGCACCGGACCCTGAGCGCCGACCGGGCGGTACCCGGCCGGGGGCGAGGGAGTGCGGACAGGCCGGGAGGGCACGACGGCACGCCACGCTTTTGGGGGCTTTCACCATGGACCCGACGAACCGATCCGAGGAATTCGGCGACGGCGCCCACGAGCCCGCCACCGACGGCGGCCCGGCGCGGGAGACGCAGGGTCAGGAGAGCGGCGGGCAGGGGCCCGCGCCCGTCCGCGTCGTCCGGCTCGTCGCCGGCGACTACGTCCTCACCGTCAATCCGCTCGACGGCAGCGAGATCGAGCCCTGCCTGCCCGGACAGCGGCCCGCGCACCCCGGCAAGCGCGGCCCCGCCGAGCGCGCCGAGCGGCTCCGCGCCACCCAGCCGCCGCCGCCCGCCCGCGCAGCGGGACCCGAACTCCCCTTGCTGGAACGGCAGGAGGAGCGCGAGAGACTCGTCCGCCTGCTGTCGCGCGGCCGCTCCGTACGCCTCACCGGCCCCTCCGGCTCCGGCCGCAGTGCCCTGCTCGACGCCGTCGCCGCGGACTGCGCGGACCTCGCGCCGGACGGTGTCGTGCGCCTGAGCGGCCACCACCGCACCACCACCGACCTGCTCCACGAGCTCTTCGCCGCCGTCCACGACGCGCCGCTGCACCGGCCGGACCGTGCCGAACTCCTGTCGCTGGTCCACGAGATCGGCGCGGTCGTCGTCCTGGACGACCTCGAATTCGGCGGCGCCGCGCTCGACGAGCTCCTCGACGCCACCCCCGAGTGCGCCTTCCTGCTCGCGGCCACGCCCGACATCGCCGCGCCCTCCGCCGACTCGCACCTCGAAGAGGTCTTCCTCGGCGGGCTCGACCGCACCGGCTGCCTGGAGCTGCTGGAGCACGCCGTCGGCCGCCCGCTCGCCGACGAGGAGGCCGACTGGGCGGCGGACCTGTGGTTCGCCTCCGAGGGGCTGCCGCTGCGCTTCGTCCAGGCCGGGGCGCTGCTGCGGCAGCGCGACAACCCGCCGGGCGCGGAGACCGCCGCGGCCGACGAGTTCGGCGTCGTCGCCGAGCGGCCGTACGTCACCGCCGCCGAGCCCGCCGAACCGGAGCCCGCCGCCGCGGGGTCCGACGTGCCGCTGCCCGCCCTCGCCTCGGCCACGGCCCCCGCGCCCCGGCTCGCCTCCCGGCTCGGCGAGGCCGCCCGCGACACCCTGCGCATCGCCGTCGCCCTCGGCGGCGAGGTCCCGCACCAGGCGCACCTGCCGGCCCTCGTGGGCGACACCCACGCGGACGCCGCGCTCGGCGAACTCCTCGCCGCCGGGCTGATCACCGCCGCCGGCGCGCACTACCGGCTGGCCGCGGGCGTCGCCGACCAACTGCTCGCCGAGGGGTACGGGCGGGACTCCGCCGAGCTGGCGCACGCCGCGGCCCAGCACTACGCCTGGTGGACCGGGCACCCCTCCGTCACCCCCGAGCGCGCCGCCCTGGAGGCCGACGCGATCCTCGCCGCGCTCGCGGCCACGGCCGCCGACGGCGAGGACGGGCGCGCGCAGGCGGCGGTGCTGCTGGCCCGCACGGCGGCGCCCGCCTTCGCGGCGGCCCTGCACTGGAGCGCCTGGGAGCGCTGCCTGCGGCACGGCCAGGCCGCGGCCCGGCGCAGCGGTGAGGTCGGCGAAGAGGCGTACTTCCACCACGAGTTGGGCGTGCTCGCCCTGTGCACCGGCAACGTCGACCGGGCCCGCGCCGAGCTGGAGGCGTCGGTCGGGATGCGCGGGGTGCTCGCGGACAAGCGCGGTGCCATAGCGGGCCGTCGCGCCCTCGCCCTCGTCGCCGACCTCTCCGGCCGGACGGCGAACGGGCCCGCGGCGCCACGGAACGAACCGGGCGCGGC
Source organism: Streptomyces sp. NPDC051173 (assembly GCF_040689515.1). Lineage (NCBI taxonomy): Bacteria > Bacillati > Actinomycetota > Actinomycetes > Kitasatosporales > Streptomycetaceae > Streptomyces > Streptomyces sp. NPDC051173. The sequence goes on along the minus strand of NZ_JBFBBD010000040.1, from coordinate 18,443 downwards.
CCCGGCGGCTCAGCCGTCCTCGGTGCCGTCGGTCCCGTCGTCGGCGCCGGCCCCCGCCTTCCCGCCCCCGCCCGCCGGGCCGGTGGCCGCGAGGGCGGCCTTCGGCGAGGAGGTCCCGGACGCGCGCCGCGAGGAGTCGGCGACGCCGCCCGTCGCGGTGCCGTCGCCCTTCGCCACGCCCGTCGACCAGGACCGCATCGCGACCGAGTCCTTCAGCCGGATCGGTCCGGGCGCGGCTCCGGGCGGTGGCGCGGAGAAGCGCCGGCCGTCCCAGCCGTGGGCGAGGAAGCTGATGGTCAGCGGCACCCGGCGCAACCTCGCCGCCGCGGGCGCCGGCGCGCTGCTCGCCGCGGTGCTCGGCACCGTCGTGACGCTCGGCGCGACGTCCCGCAGCCACGACGGGGACGCCTCCGACGGCAAGGTGACCCCCGACCGCTCCGCGTCGCAGCAGGACGGTGACAACGGGCTCACCGCGGACCACCCGGGTCCGGGCGAAGAGGGGCACGCGCACGTGCCGGGCAAGCCGGGGACGCCCGGTCAGTCGGCTTCCCCGGGGGCGTCGGGCGCGCCGTCCCCCGGCGCTTCGGGCAGCGCGTCGCCGAGCGCGGGGGCGAGTGGTGGGGGCAAGCCGTCCGGTGGGCCCTCGCAGCCCTCCACTGCGCCGGAGTCGCCTTCCAAGTCGCCGTCGAAGGAACCGAGCTCCGCGCCCGCGTCGCCGTCCAAGGACCCGACGAAGGATCCGACGAAGCAGCCCCCCACTTCGCCGGGGACGCCGTCGCAGCCGCCGGCGGGCGGAGGCGGTTCGAGCTCGGTGGCCGGTGGCCCGGCGACGACGGGCTCGTCGGGCAGCCGGCCGTCGGACGGCGGGGCGGGCAGCCCGACGGCTTGACCGGGGCGCCGTTGTGTGGGCCGGGGTGGCGCCCACCGGGGTGCCGCTTGAATGGGGTGTGGCGGGTGCGGGTCGGTGGGGGTTTGTCGCGCAGTTCCCCGCGCCCCCTGAGGGGGTGGGGCGCCGTTGTCGGGGTCAGCGGTCGTGGGCCGGAGCTGGATCCGCTGCGTCAGCGGGGGCTGGGGGCGCAGCCCCCAGGAACACCCCACCCACCTTCACCCTCAGGTCAGAACAGGCGAAGCTTGTCGTCCTCGATGCCGCGCATCGCGTCGTAGTCGAGGACGAGGCAGCCGATGCCGCGGTCCGTCGCGAGGACGCGGGCCTGCGGCTTGATCTCCTGGGCGGCGAAGACGCCGCGGACAGGGGCGAGGTGCGGGTCGCGGTTGAGCAGCTCCAGATAGCGCGTGAGCTGCTCGACACCGTCGATGTCGCCGCGCCGCTTCAGCTCCACGGCCACCGTCGCCCCGTCCGCGTCACGGCAGAGGATGTCCACGGGCCCGATCGCCGTGGGGTACTCCCGGCGGATCAGGGTGTAGCCCTCACCGAGCGTCTCGATCCGGTCGGCGAGCAGCTCCTGGAGGTGCGCTTCCACACCGTCCTTGATCAGACCCGGGTCGACGCCGAGTTCGTGGGAGGAATCGTGCAGCACTTCCTCCATAGTGATGATCAGCTTCTCGCCCGCCTTGTTGACCACCGTCCACACCGAGCCGTCGCCCTCCTTGAGGGTGCACGGCGGGGACATCCAGTTGAGGGGTTTGTAGGCCCTGTCGTCCGCGTGGATGGAGACACTGCCGTCCGCCTTGACGAGGATCAGTCGCGGGGCGGAGGGGAGGTGGGCGGTGAGCCGGCCCGCGTAGTCCACGGAGCAACGGGCGATGACGAGACGCATGGTCAGTCACGCTACTCGACTCCCGCCCCTCCACGCGATTCGCCCTTGATGAACCCCTTCGGTGGACCGCCGAACGCCCTGGGCCGTGGCCGGTTGTTGATGCGTTCTCCTGGTGCCCCCGCAGTGGCCGAATTACCGTTGAAGCGGGCGGTCGTCGTACGGGCACAGGGCGTCGTCGTCCGCTCGCCCATCCCTGAGACCCCGCTCGCGGGGTCGCGAGAGGAGAACTCATGTCGCTCGACGTCTCACCGGCCCTCCTTGAACAGGCCGAGCGAGGCGAGGTCGACGAAGCGGCTTTCGTCGACTGCGTCCGGACCTCCCTGCCGTACGCGTGGGAGATGATCAGCTCCCTGGTGGCCCGGCTCAAGATCGACGGTGGCGAGTTCGCCGACAACCAGACGCCTCCGCCGGATGAGCAGGCCCGTGGCCAGCTGCTGCGAGCCCTGGCGAGTGACGCGATCCGTGGTTCGCTGGAGCGGCACTTCGGTGTCCGCCTGGCGTTCCAGAACTGCCACCGGGTGGCGGTCTTCCCGCTCGACCCGGCGGCCGACGACCGTCTCGCCCGCTTCACCTCGATCCGTGGCCAGCTGCTCAACCAGTCCCCGCTCCTGCGGGACTGCTGAGGCATCCGTGCTGCCGCTCAGCGATCAGTGTGGGCGGCAGCGCTGGGGGGTGCGGCGCTTGGGTGCGGGTTGTGTGCGCCTGCGGCGGGCTTTTTCCCCAGCCCCGCCCCTTCCCGGAACTGGGGCGCTGCCCCAGACCCCGAGCTGCGGGCCGGTTCGCCGCCTGCGGCGGGGGCGCCCTTCGGGCGCGTCCTCAAACGCCGGACGGGCTGAATACACGGGCTACGGTCCGCGCCATCCAGCCCGTCCGGCGATTGAGGACAGCGCGCAAGCGACCCGCAGCGATCACGCGAGCAGCGGCAGCACCTCGGAGCCCAGCCGGCGGAGGTTGTCCTCCGTGGCGGCCAGGTCGCCGGAGCCCTCGGCGAGGAGGGCGAAGCGGGTGATGCCCGTACGCTCGGACGTCGCCGCGAGACGGTCCGCGCACAGCCGTGGCGGCCCCACCGGATGGAGCTCGCAGAGCTGCTGGGTGTAGGCGAGCGGATCGCGCATCCGCCGCGGCCTGCCGTCGACCGTCTCGTAGGCGGCGAGCCCGTGGTGGAACCACCCCGGCATGGCCTTGAGCAAGGTCTCCGCGGCCTCCTGCCGCCGGTCCCCGACCTGTGCGACACCGGCCGACACATGGCCGGCGGCCGCCACCTCCTCGGGTGAACTCCCGCTCTCGAGCGCGCACTTGCGCCAGAGGGCGACCATCTCGGCTTTCTCCTCGTCGGAGTTGTGCATCCCGAGCAGCATCGGCAGGCCGCGCGCGGCCGCCAGCCGTACGCTCGCGGGCGAGGTGCAGGCGAGCAGCACCGGCGGGCCGGAACGATCCTCCAGATCGTCCGGGCGTGGCACGACGGGCACTTCGCGGAAGTGGAAGCGGGGCCCGGCCGCGCTCACGCGGGGTGTGCGCAGCCACCGCAGCAGCAGGTCGAGCGATTCGGGGAAGCCCTGCTCGTACGCCTCCAGGCCCGTGCCGAAGACCTCCAGGTCCACCCAGGGGCCGCCGCGGCCCACGCCCAGGGTGAAGCGGCCCTCGGACGCGAGGTGCAGCAGGGCCGCCTGCTCGCCGAGCGCCACGGGGTGCACCGTGGGCAGCACGCTCACCGCCGTGCCCACCTCGATCCGCCGGGTGCGCCCCAGCACCAGCCCGGCCAGCGTCGCCGCCGACGGGCAGACGCCGTACGGAATGAAGTGGTGTTCCGCGAGCCAGACCGCGTCGAGTCCGGCCTCCTCGGCGACCACCGCCGACCGGACGGACCGGTGCAGCGCCTCCCCATGTCCCTGGCCGGGGAACTGTGCGGCCAGGACGAATGCTCCAACGCGCATCGCTCTCAATCTCCTTGCTGGCGACCGACGCGGCATCCCCCACGGGAATCAACGGCTGACACGTGCCATGGGCACGGCCTCGCGTTAAGTTTTAACGATGATCGGAGAACGCTCGGGTGGTGCTTGGGGGATGCGCGCCCGGGACGGTCACCGTGACGCGTAACCTGGTTACGGCCCGTAGCCCCCAGACCTCCGAGGTGCCCCGTGTCCCCGCGCCGAAACCGCCCGCGAGGCGGCGCAGATCATCAGACCGACGCCCCGCGCGAGTTCGTCGGCGACCGCTACGGCCTGGAGAGCAGCGAGAGCTGGCAGGGCGAGGAGTGGGCCGTCCGCACGGTCGGCGGCGGCGCGGCGGCCAAGCACTACCGCTGCCCCGGCTGTGACCAGGAGATCCCGCCCGGTGTCCCGCACCTCGTCGCGTGGCCGCAGTACGGCGGCGGCGTGGAGGACCGGCGGCACTGGCACAAGGCGTGCTGGAACGCGAAGGACCGCCGGAGCGCGCGGCTCCAGCGGTCCCGTAACGCACCTCGGTATTGAGGCCTGGCGGTGGGGAGATGGCCGGGCGGGCTTGAGGACACCGCCCGCACCCCACCACAAGACCCGCCGGGCAGGCCTACGCGTCCCGCTTCATGAGTGCCGCGTAGGCGCCGCCCAGGGCGACCGCCACCACGCCCGCCATGATCCAGACCGGATCCCAGCCCGTGGGGCCCGAGTCGGGCTCGGAGCCCGAAGCGAAGAGCACGAAGAGCTCGTAGGGGATCGAGTACTGCAGGAGGAACTTCCGCAGCTCGGACAGCGCGCTCGCGTACATGAACGTCGTCATGACCAGCGGCAGCAGCATCAGGCCGAGCATCGTCGTGATCGCGCCCGCGGAGTGCCGCACGAGCGTCCCGACGGCCAGCGCCAGCAGCCCGATCAGCGCGACGAAGAGGCTGACACCGACCGTGGCGCGCAGCCACATCTCGCCCGTGGTGCGGCTCGTCCACTGACCCTGGAGCAGGGACTCCGCCACCATGCCGACCAGCGTCGTGGACACCAGGGTGATCGTGAACACCAGCAGGAAGAAGACGATCGCCTTCGCCGTCAGCACGCGGGCGCGGTCGGGGCAGGCGGTCAGGGTGGTGCGGATCATGCCGGTGCCGTACTCGGAGCTGATCGTCAGCACGCCGAGCGTGATCACGCAGATGATGCCGAGCAGCACGCCGAAGACGCCGAAGCTCAGGGCCGACATGTTCCGCTCGCCGTCGGTGGAGTCGACGCTGCCGGCGGCCATCGCGATCGCGCAGCCGATGCCGAAGACGAGCACGACCATGACGCCCAGCGTCCACATCGTGGAGCGCAGGGAGCGGATCTTGGTCCACTCGGAGGCGATCGCGTCGGCGAGGTTCGCCTTGCGCACCGGGATGGGGGAGACGTACCCGCCGCTCCACTGAGGGGCCTCCGGCGCGAAGGCCGGTGCCTGCGGCGCGGGCGGCTGCGGGTGCTGGGGGGCGGTCATCGGGCGTCCTCGCTGTCACGCTTGGTCAGGTCGGCGGGGGCGGGGGCGGGCGCCTCGGCCGGGACAGCCGGGGCAGTCGGTGCGGCAGGCGCGGGGGGTTCGGCGGGCGGGGCGGGCTGCGCGGCCGCCTGCGGAGCGGCGGCGTACGGGTTCGGCTGCTCGCCCGTCAGCACGGGATACGGGTTGGCCTGCGCGGGCTGACCCCAACCGCCCTGCGCGGGCTGCCCCCAGCCCTGGCCCTGCGGCGCGCCGTAGCCGTACTGCTGGGCGTACGGGTCGGCCTGCGCCAGACCGGCGCGCTGGTCGGCGGTCGAGCGGTAGTCGACGGCGCCCTGGGTCATCCGCATGTACGCCTCCTCCAGGGAGGCCTGGTGCGGGGAGAGCTCCCACAGGCGGACGTCGGCGTCGTGCGCGAGGTCGCTGATCCGGGGGAGCGGCACGCCGGTGACGCGCAGGGCGCCGTCGGGCTCGGCCAGCACCTGGCCGCCCGCCTCGACCAGCGTGGCCGTCAGTTTCTCGCGGCCCTCCGGCTCGGTGTCCGGGGTCCGTACGCGGGCGAAGCCGGCGGAGTTCGCGGCGATGAAGTCCCGCACGCTCATGTCGGCGAGCAGCTGGCCGCGGCCGATGACGATGAGGTGCTCGGCGGTGAGGGCCATCTCGCTCATCAGGTGCGAGGAGACGAAGACGGTCCGGCCCTCCGCCGCGAGCTGCTTCATCAGATTCCGGACCCAGAGGATGCCCTCGGGGTCGAGGCCGTTGACCGGCTCGTCGAAGAGCAGCACCTGCGGGTCGCCCAGCAGCGCGGCGGCGATGCCCAGGCGCTGGCCCATGCCGAGGGAGAAGCCCCGGGAGCGGCGGCGGGCCACGTCCTGGAGACCCACGACGGCGAGCACCTCGTCCACCCGGCGCGCGGGCAGGCCCGCGAGCTGGGCGAGGGAGAGCAGGTGCAGCCGGGCGCTGCGCCCGCCGTGCACCGCCTTCGCGTCGAGCAGGGCGCCGACCTGGCGGGGCGCGTTGGGCAGCTTGGCGAAGGGGTGGCCACCGATGGTCACACTGCCGGACGTGGGCACGTCCAGGCCGAGGATCATGCGCATCGTGGTCGACTTGCCGGATCCGTTGGGGCCCAGGAAGCCGGTGACGGCCCCCGGCCGCACGCGGAAGGACAGATTGTGCACGGCCGTCTTGGCGCCGTAGCGCTTCGTGAGGCCGACTGCCTCGATCATTCTCCGCCCCTCGCGAGCTCTTCGGGGCATAAGCCCCCGTAAGGGTTAGGAGCATAACGAGGAGCTGACGGTTCCTGTTTATGTGAGATTCAGGTGACTGGTGGGTAGGGCGTGTCGTCGCGGGGCGCGGACAGCTCGTCGTGGCTGCGGGGTGTGACGCAGGTCTCCTCCGGCGCGGGAAAGCCGCTGCCCGTCAGCACCCAGCCGTGCTCCCGGAAGATCCGCCTGCCCTCGTCGCGCACGGCCTCGTCCGCCCGCGCCCGCTCCACCCAGCTCTCCGGGCCGGTTCCGAGCAGGTCCCGCAGGGCGGGGGAGGCGGTGAGCAGCCGGGTGAGCAGGGCGCGCTGGTCGCCGCCGCCGGGCAGCGGGCGGCCGTCGGCCGTGTCGGTCAGGACGCCGTGCCGGCTGACGTAGAGATACGCCCCGCCCAGGGCCTCGCCCGACGGCATGAGCATGGGGAAGCGGTCGCCGGGCAGCAGGACGCGGCGGTAGTTGAACTCCGTGCGGTCCACCTCCCGCAGCTGCGCGGTGTCCAGCCAGCTGATCACCAGCGTGAGCTCGGCGCCCGGATCGGCGTACGGGGCGGCCGCCACGTAGCCGTGCCGGCCGATGTGCCCGGAGCAGCCGACGCCGATGCCGCGCACCCGCACGGGGATCATGGGGGCCGTCGTGGGCAGGCCGCCGCCGGCGAGCTTGTGGTGGAGCTGGGCGGGGGAGGCGTTGGAGCCGACGGCGATGACGGGGTGGCGCCGGCCCGTGGTGGGGGCGCGCAGTTCTTCGAGCACGGCGTCGAGCGTCGGCCCGTCATCGGCGGAGACTCTCCAGTCGCCGAGCCGCTTGCCGTGCCGGGGCGTGAGGGCGAGGGTCTCGCTGCCGCTGAGCAGCACGGGGCCGGTGGCGGGCCGGCCGGGGTAGGTGAGCGGATGCTCCGCGGGGGCTTGCCCGAGGTTGTGGCGGGTCACGCCTCATTCCCTGCCCGGCGCTGCCCCTTACCGAAACGGGGAACGCCTACGGCTTGTCCGGCGGATCTTGTGGGCCTCCAGGCTTCGTCCGGGGGTGCCCCCACGGGCTTGAGTTGGCTGATGCGGGTGCGCAATTCAGCCCGTCCGGCGATTGAGGACACCGCCGCGTAGCGGTGGTGCGGACGGCACCACCCGCACCGCTGTCACCGCCCGGCCGAGCGCCGAGCGCTAAGCGTCCCGTTCCCGCAGGACCACGTACGCCCCCACCAGCGCCGCCACCACCCAGAGCACCATGATCGCGAAGCCGCCCCACGGCCCGTACGGGGCGTCGTCGTCGATCGTGATCACCTGCATGACCTTGCGGCCCGCCTGGTCCGGGAAATACTGCGCGACTTTCTTCGTGGCCGGGACCGCGCCCAGGATGTTGGAGATGAGGAAGAAGAACGGCATGAGAATGCCCAGCGAGAGCATCGGGCTGCGCAGCATCGTGGCGACGCCCATGGAGAAGACGGTGATCAGGGTCATGTAGAGCCCGCCGCCGATGACGGCGCGCAGGACTCCCGGATCGCCGATCGACGTCCTGTGTTCGCCCAGCACCGCCTGGCCGAGGAAGAACGCCAGGAAACTCGTGGCCATGCTGACGACCAGTGTCAGCAGCGTCGCGATGGTGATCTTGCTGAAGAGAAACGTGGCGCGCTGCGGTACGGCCGCCAGTGAAGTGCGGATCATTCCGGTGCTGTATTCGTTGGTGACGACCAGCACCCCGAAAACGATCATCGCGAGCTGGCCGAGTCCCATGCCGGCGAAACTCGTGAAGGTCGGATCGAAAGTGATCTTCTCCTTCGCCGACAGTTTGTCGAAGTTGCTTTTGGAAAGAGCGCTGATCAAAATCCCCAGCGCGACCGTCACGACCAGGGCGAGACCGAGCGTCCACACCGTGGAACGAACGGATTTGATCTTTGTCCATTCGGACTGGAGGACCTGGGTCGCCACCGCCGCCATCGCTTCAGGATCCCTTCTTCTGCCAGTCGGCACCCCAGCCGGCCCCCGGGAGCTGTTGCCCCGGTGCGGCTTCGGGTCCCAGGACCGGCGCGCTGTGCGCGTGGTATTCCACCGACTCGGCGGTGAGCCGCATGAACGCCTCTTCCAGCGAGGCCCGCTGCGGGCTCAGCTCGTGCAGCACGATCTGGTGCCGGGCCGCGAGCTCGCCCAGCCGCGCGCCGTCCGCCCCGTCCACCTCCAGTGAGCCGTCCCCGGCCGTCACGGCGGTGACGCCCGCGCCCGCCAGCACGTCCAGCAGCCGCTCCCGGTCGGGCGAGCGCAGCCGCACGTAGGAGCGGGAATTCTGCGCGATGAAGTCCGCCATCGAGGTGTCCGCCAGCAGCCGCCCCTGGCCGATGACGATGAGGTGCTCGGCGGTCAGGGCCATCTCGCTCATCAGGTGCGAGGAGACGAAGACCGTACGCCCCTGGGCGGCGAGGTTCTTCATCAGATTGCGGATCCAGTGGATGCCCTCGGGGTCGAGGCCGTTGACCGGCTCGTCGAAGAGCAGCACCTGCGGGTCGCCCAGCAGCGCGCCCGCGATCCCGAGCCGCTGGCCCATGCCCAGGGAGAAGCCCTTGGAACGTTTCTTCGCCACCGACGTCAGGCCGACCGTGTCCAGCACCTCCGCCACCCGGGCCCGCGGGATGCCGTTGCTCTGCGCCAGGCACAGCAGGTGGTTGTAGGCGCTGCGGCCGCCGTGCATCGCCTTGGCGTCCAGCAGCGCGCCGACGACCTTCAGCGGATCCCGCAGCTGGCGGTAGTGCTTGCCGTCGAGGTGGACCGAACCGGCGGTGGGCCGGTCCAGATCGAGCATCATGCGCATCGTCGTGGATTTGCCCGCGCCGTTGGGCCCCAGGAAGCCGGTGACGATCCCGGGCCGTACGGTGCAGGTGAGGCCGTCCACGGCGAGCTTGTCGCCGTAGCGCTTGGTCAGACCCTGGAGCTCGATCATTCCGCCACGTTAAGGGCATGCCTCCCACGGCGCCACCGGTGGCCGCCCGTCCGGATGACCCGGACCCGGAAGCGGAAGGGGCAGACACCGACGCCCCGCGTCCCGCCTCTCGGCGGTACACGGGGCGTCGGCGTACGGGGGTCGGTACGGGGCCGTGCCGTGTGCGCTCAGCGGCTCTGCTGGGCCGGGACGCCGCGCGAGATCGGCTCGTCGTCACCGGGCACGCCGGCCGCGGCCACGGCCGCGCCGGTCAGCGTGGCCAGCATCTCGCGGACGTTGGTCAGCTGGGCGTTGATGCTGTCGCGGCGGTTGGTCAGCGCCGCCAGCTCGCGCTCGGACTCGCTGCGGATGCGGTCCGCCTTGGCGTTGGCGTCGGCCACGATGTCCTCGGCCTGGCGCTGCGCGGTCTCCACCGTCTGACGGGCCCGGCGCTCGGCGTCCGTGCGCAGCTTCTCCGCCTCCAGGCGCAGCTGCTCGGCGCGGTGCTCGATCTCCGCCAGTCGCTTCTCGGCCTTGGCCTGACGGGACGCCAGGTCGCGCTCGGACTGCTCACGGCGCTTGGCCAGGTTGGTCTCGAAGTCCGCGGCGGCCTGGGCGGCCTTGGCGCGGGTCTCCTCGAAGAGGGCGTCGGCCTCCTCGCGCTTGGACTGCGCGTCCTTCTGCGCCTCGGCGCGCAGGGTCGCGGCGTCGCCCTTGGCCTTCTCGACGATGCGGGCGCCCTCGTCCTCCGCCTTCGCCTTGCGGTCGGCGGCGAACGACTCGGCGTCGTTGCGCACCTGCTGAGCGGCGGACTCGGCCAGCTCACGGTGCTGCTCGGCCGCGCGCCGCGCCTCCTCACGCAGATCCTTGGCCTCTTCCTCGGCCAGCCGAAGGATCTTCTCGACCCGCGCACCCAGGCCCGCGTAGGACGGTTCCGCGTCGTTGACCTGGGCCTGAGCATTCTGCGTTTCGAGGTGGAGCTCCTCGATGCGCTTTTCCAGAGAGGTGATTCGGGCCAGTGCGCTGTCACGGTCGGCGACGAGCTTGGTAATGCGGTCGTCCACCTGGCCGCGGTCGTATCCACGCCGCACGAGCTCGAAGCCGAAGGGGGAGGAAGTGTCACTCATGGGGTTCCTGTCATAAGAGACCGGTGAGGTGATAGAGGGAATCCTAGGGGTGCGAGCGGCGTGGCATCGAGTGGACGGTGGGCAGATCTGGAGAATGGGCCCCCGTTTGAGTGGCTACTTCTGGGACTGCTTGCCACCCGATCGAGTTGCACCCGCAACCGCTGCTGCCTTCACCCCGCCCTCTTTGGCGCTTCCCGCCCCCGGGGCTTCAAAAGATTCCAACGCTTCCAACACGTCCTGGACACGGGAAATCTCGGCATTGATGTCCTCACGCCGGCGGACCAGCGCGTCCAACTCCCGCTTTCCGTCCTCGACCAGGCGCTTGGCCTCCTGCGCACCCTCGGTGCGCAGGCGCTCCGCCTCGCGTACGGCGGCGGCCTTCTTCTCCTCGGCGTCCTTCAGCAGCGCCTGGGACTCCCGCTGGACGGCGGCCTTCTTCTGCTCCGTCTCCTTGAGCAGCCCCTCCGCCTTCTTCACCGCGGCGATACGGACCTTGCTGGCCTCGCTGTTGGCGTCGGAGACGAGCTTCTTCGCCTTCTCCTCGGCCTCCGCGAGCTGTTCGGTCGCCGCGGCCACGAGCTTGTCGCAGCGCTCGCCCGCGGACTGCATCGCCTCGGACGCCTCCCGGCGTGCCCGGTCGTGCAGTTCCTCGACCTCGCTCTCCACCCGGGTGCGCAGCTCGTCCGCGCGGTCCCTTATGGCCGTCGCGTCCCCGCGGGCCTCGGCCAGCAGGGTGTTGGCGTCCGTACGGGCCTGCTCCACCAGGGCGTTGCCCTCGCCGGTGGCCTCCGTGACGATGCGCTCCGCCTCGCGGCGGGCCACACCGACCATGGTGTCGGCCTGCTCCTCGGCGGTGGCCGCCGTCCGTAGGGCCTCCTCCTGCGCCTTGGCGATCAGGGCGTCCGCCTTCTCGGCGGCCTCCGTCAGCTTCTGCGCGCCCGCGTCCCGCGCCGCGTCGACCGTCCGGTCGCCCTCGGCGCGCGCCTCGGCGAGCACCCGCTCGGCCTCCAGGACGGCGTCGGCCTTGAGCTTCGCGGAGTCCGCGCGCGTGCTGTTGGCGTTCTCCTGCGCGGAGCTCAGCGCCTCCGCCGCCTCGACGGCCATCCGCTCCGCCTCGGCCGTGGCCTCGGCGATCAGGCTGTCGGCCTGCTCGGCGGCTTCGGTGCGGCGGGTGTTGGCGGCTTCGCGTGCTTCGTCGGTGGTGCGGGCGGCTTCGCGCTGTGCGGTTTCCAGGGCTTCGGCGCCCTCGGCGCGCAGCCGTCCGGCTTCCGTCTCGGCGTCCGCCTTGAGCCGGCCGGCCTGCTCCGCGGCCTCGGCCCGGTGGGCCTCGGCGGCCTCGCGGGCCTTCTCCACGGTGCGGGCGGCCTCGGCGGCGAGCCTCTCCGCCTCGGCCGTGGCCTCCGCGATCAGCTCGTCCGCCTGCCCGGCGGCTTCCGTGCGGCGGGCGTTGGCCGCCTCGCGCGCCTCGTCCACGATCTTGTCGGCGTCGTCCTGCGCCGAAGAGGTCAGCTCGGCCGCCGCGTTGACGATCCGCTCCGCCTCCGCGTGGCCCTCGGTGCGCATCCGGTTCGCGTCCTCGCGGGCCTCGGCCCGCGCCCGCGCCGCGTCCTGCTCGGCGGAGGCCAGCGCGTCGGACGCGTCCGTACGCATCTGCTGCGCCTTCGCCGACGCGTCGGAGACCATGCGGTCGGCCTCGGCCGTGGCCTTCGCGACCAGCTTCTCCGCGGTCGCCCGCGCCTCCTCCACGGTGCGCGTCGCCTCGGCGACCAGCCGCTCCGCCTCGGCGGTGGCCTCCGCGCGGTGGCCGTCGGCCTCCTCGCGCGCCTCCTCCACCGTGCGCTTCGCCTCGGCGACGAGCTTCTCCGCCTCGGCCGTCGCCTCGGCGATCAGCTCGTCCGCCTGCCCGGCGGCTTCCGTGCGGCGGGCGTTGGCGGCTTCGCGTGCTTCGTCGGTGGTGCGGGCGGCTTCGCGCTGTGCGGTTTCCAGGGCTTCGGCGCCCTCGGCGCGCAGCCGTCCGGCCTCTGCCTCGGCGTCCGCCTTGAGGAGCTCGGCCTCCTCCGCGGCCTCCGCCCGGTGGCCGTCGGCCTCCTGCTGCGCCGTCACCACCGCGGCCTCGGCCTCGGTGATCAGCTTCTCCGCCTCGGACATGGCCTCGGCGAGCAGCTCGTCGGCCTGCTCCGCGGCCTCGCTGCGGCGGGTGTTGGCGGCCTCGCGGGCCTCGTCCAGCACCCGGGCGGCCTCCGCCTCCAGGCGCTGCCCCTCGGCGATCGCCTCGGAGACCGTGCGCTCCGCGAGCGACTTCGCGGCCTCGGACGCGGCCTGCGCGTCCGCGCGCGTACGGGCGGCGTCCTCGCCGGCCCGCTCCCGCTCGGCGTAGGCGTCGGCACGGACCCGGTCCGCCTCCTCCTGCGCCTCGGTGACCGTCCGCTCGGCGTTGTGCTCGGCGGCCGAACGCAGCCCGGCGATCTCCTCCTCGGCCTGCTCGTGCAGCCCCGCGACGGAGTCCCGCACCTGCTGGGCGGTCTGCTCCGCGGCCGTCACCAGCTCCGAGGCGCGCTGCTCCGCCTCCTCGACCAGTCGCCGGGCCTCCTCCTGCGCCTCGCCGACCCGCTTGCGCGCCGAAGCCAGCAGCTCCTCGCTCTGCTCGCGCGCCGCCTCGCGCTCCGCCTGCGCTTCCGTACGGGCGTCGCCCAGCAGCTCCTCCGCCTCGCGGCGGCGCCGGGCGGCCTCCTCCTGCGCGGCCGCGAGGGCCTCGGCGGCCTCGGTGGCCGTGCGCTCCGCGGCGGCGTTCGCCTCGGCGCGCATCCGGTCCGCGGTCTCCTGCGCCTCGGACTTCAGCCGCTCCGCCTCCGCGGCGGCCTCGCTCCGCAGCCGCGCGGACACGCTCTCGCCCTCGGCGCGGGCGGCCGACGCCTCCTCGGCGGCCTCGGCACGCAGCCGCTCCGCCTCCGTCTCGGCCTGCGCCTGGAGCGCGCGCACGCGCTCCGCGGCCTCCGTACGGCTCCGCTCCGTCTCCTCGGCGGCCTCACGGCGCAGCCGCTCCGCCTCCGCGCGCGCCTCGCGCAGCGCCTCCTCGGCGGACTCGACGCGCGTCTCCGCCTCGGTGTGCAGCCGCGCCAGCTCCTCGGCGGCCTCCGTACGCCGCGCCTCCGCGGCCCGCTCGGCCTCCTCGCGCAGCTGCTTGGCGGCCTCGGCGGCCTCCGTGCGGGTGCGCTCCGCGTGGTCCTCGGCCTCCTCGGCCATCTCCTCGGCCTCGGTGCGGGCCCGCTCCAGCGCCTCCTCGGCCTGCTTGCGCAGGCTCGCCGCGCGCTCGGCGGCCTCGGTGCGCACGCGCTCGCTCTCGGCGCCCGCCCCGGCGCGGGTCTCCTCCGCGTCGGCCTTCGCCTTCGCGAGCAGCTCCTCGGCGGTGCTGGCCGCCTCCTCGATCTGCTGGAGCGCCTGCCGCCGGGCCTCGGACCGCAGCCGCTCGCCCTCGGCGACCGCCTCGGACCGCAGCTGCTCGGCCTCGCCGCGCAGCCGCCGCGCCTCCTCCTGGAGTTCGACGGTCTTGGCGCGGTACTCCTTGGTGTCGTCCTTCGCCGCGCCCTTGAGCTGCTCGGCGGTGTCCGCGGCCTGCTCTCGCAGCCGCTCGGCCTCGGCCTCCGCCTCGCGCCGGATCCGCTCGGCCTCCTCCGCCGCCGCCTTGGTGGTGGCCTGGGCGTCCTCGGACGCCTTGGTCAGCACCTCCTCGGCCGAGCGCGCGGCCTTCGCGAGCTGCGCGGCGGAGTCCTCCGCGGCGGCGCTGCGGGCGTTCTCCGTGGCCTCGGCCAGCAGGCGGTCCGCCTTGGCCTTGGCGTCGTCGCGCAGCTGCTCGGCCTCGGCCCGCAGGGCCTCGGACTCCTTGGTGGCCTCGCCGACCAGGCGGGCGATCTCGGCCTTCGCCGTACGGGAGCGCTGCTCGTGCTCGGACTCCGCCGACGTCAGCTTCCGGGCGGCCGAGTCGTTCGCCTCGGTGACGACCTTCTCCGCCTCGGCCCGCGCCTCGCGCAGCGCGGAGTCGGCCTCCGCGAGGCGCGCCTGCGCCTCCCGCGTCAGCTCGGCCGCGGCCGCGCGCGCCTGGTCGGACTCCGTGCTGGTCGCCGTGCGCAGCTGCTCGGCGTGGTCGGTGGCCTCCTGCGCCTGCGCGGACGCGGCGGCCAGCAGCCGCCCGGCGTCGGTGCGGGCACGGCGCAGCAGCGCCTCCGCCTCGGCACGCGCCTCGTCCGCGGCGGCGCTGAGCCGGCCGCGGGCCTGCTCGGTGAGCCGCTGGGCCTCCGCGCGGGCCGCCGCGAGGGACTGCTCGGCCTCCGCCCGGGACTCCTCCATCAGGCGCCGGGCCTGGGACTCCGTACGGGCACGCAACTGCTCGGCCCACGCGACGTTCTCGTTGACGTGCGATTCGACGGTCTGGCGGCGCTCGTTGAGCTCCTCGTCCAGGCGCTGGCGGCGGGCGACGGCCTCCGCGTGCAGCTCGGACTCCATCCGGGCCTGCCGCTCGGCCTGCTCCTGGAGCAGGCGCTGCGTCTGGGTGCGCGCCTCGCGGAGCTCGCGCTCCGCGTCGGTCCGCATCTGCTCCGCCTGAATCTGGGCATTACGGAGCAACTGCTCCGCCTGGTAACCCATATCGGCGGTGTCGTATGCCGGACGGTGGGCGAGATTGCGGCGCGCCTCGTGCAGCTTGGCGCGCAGCACCTCGACCTGATAGCCGAGGTCGTCGGCGTGCTGGACCGCCTTCTCCCGCTCCTTCTTCAGCCGCTCCATCTCGGCTTCGAATTGCGAGAGGTGGTCGTCAGCCTCGTAGCGGTCGTTGCCCCGCACTGCGCGGTCCCATCCGTCCCCTGGTCGCGTTGGCGGCCGGCCCCGTCCCGCATAAACCGGAGGAACCCGGAGCCTGCCCTTCCGAAGAAATGGTGTCAGATCATCGGTACAGCCCGGCCCGGGGCCCCACCCCGTACCCCGGCCGAACCTGCACTCTACCGGCCGGGGGAGGTGCGGGTCAGTGCTCCGGGTCCGCGGGGGGTGCCGAGGTGACCAGTTCGGTCAGTACGCCGTGGCAGTCCTTGGGGTGCAGAAAGGTGATGCGGGAGCCCATGGATCCCGTCCGCGGCTGCTCGTAGAGGACGCGTACGCCCTTGCCGCCGATCTCGGCAGCGTCGGCGTCGACATCCGGCGTACCGAACGCGATGTGGTGAACGCCCTCGCCGTTCTTCGCCAGCCACTTGCCGACCGCGGAATCCGGCCGGGTGGGCTCCAGGAGCTGGATGTAGGAGGCGCCGCCGTCGTCCGTCCCGTTGATCCGGAGCATGGCCTCGCGCACCCCCTGTTCCTCGTTGACCTCGGTGTGGAACACCTCGAAGCCGTACGTGGCACGGTAGAACTCGACGGTCGTGTCGAGGTCCGCACAAGCGATCCCGATGTGGTCGATACGCGTCAGCATGGAACCAGTGCACCGCCCGCCGCCGTGGTTACGCAACGTGCGCGCGATCACACCTTCGGCCCGGTGACCCGGGCGCCTACCGCTCAGTACATTGACGGGAACCATCGTTAACCTCTCCGCCTCGAAGGGGCCGCGCCTCATGACTGGTACGAACGGTTCGACCGGCACCACATCCGTGATCGTCGCGGGCGCCCGTACGCCCATGGGCCGGCTGCTCGGCTCGCTGCGCTCCTTCTCCGCGGCCGAGCTCGGCGGGTTCGCCATCAAGGCCGCCCTCGACCGGGCCGGCATCGGCGGCGACCAGGTGCAGTACGTGATCATGGGGCAGGTGCTCCAGGCCGGCGCGGGCCAGATCCCGGCCCGCCAGGCGGCCGTCAAGGGCGGCATCCCCATGAGCGTGCCCGCCCTCACCGTCAACAAGGTCTGCCTGTCCGGCCTCGACGCCATCGCGCTGGCCGACCAGCTCATCCGCGCCGGTGAGTTCGACATCGTGGTGGCCGGCGGCCAGGAGTCGATGACCAACGCCCCGCACCTGCTGCCCAAGTCGCGCGAGGGCTACAAGTACGGCTCCATCGAGATGCTCGACTCGATGCACCACGACGGCCTCTCGGACGCCTACGAGGGCATCGCCATGGGCGAGTCCACCGAGAAGCACAACACCCGCCTCGGCATCGGCCGCGCCGAGCAGGACGAGATCGGCGCCCGCTCCCACCAGCGCGCCGCCGCCGCCCAGAAGAACGGCCTCTTCGAGGCGGAGATCACCCCCGTGGAGATCCCGCAGCGCAAGGGCGACCCCGTCCTCTTCAGCAAGGACGAGGGCGTGCGCGCCGACACCACCGTCGAGGTCCTCGGCAAGCTCCGCCCCTCCTTCGCCAAGGACGGCACGATCACCCCCGGCACCTCCTCGCAGATCTCCGACGGCGCCGCCGCCGTGGTCGTGATGAGCAAGGCCAAGGCCGAGGAGCTGGGCCTGCACTGGATCGCCGAGATCGGCGCCCACGGCAATGTGGCCGGCCCCGACAACTCCCTCCACTCGCAGCCCTCCAACGCCATCCAGCACGCGCTGCGCAAGGAGGGGCTGACCGTCGACGACCTCGACCTGATCGAGATCAACGAGGCATTCGCCGCCGTTCTGGTGCAGTCGATCAAGGATCTGGGCGTTTCCCCCGAAAAGGTGAACGTCAACGGTGGGGCCATCGCGCTGGGCCACCCCATCGGCATGTCCGGTGCCCGCACCGTCCTCCACCTCGCCCTGGAGCTCAAGCGGCGCGGCGGCGGGGTCGGCGCGGCGGCGCTGTGCGGCGGCGGCGGTCAGGGCGACGCCCTGATCATCCGCGTCCCCGGCAACTGACGCCCACCCACCCCCGGGACCTTCGGAGCACCCCTCGGAACGGAGCAGACATGGTGGACGTCCCCGCGCTGGTCGAGCAGGCCCGGGAAGGGCGGCCGCGCGCCGTCGCCCGGCTGATCTCCCTGGTGGAGGGGGCGTCCCCGCAGCTGCGCGAGGTGATGGCGGCGCTGGCCCCGCTGACGGGCGGGGCCTACGTCGTCGGCCTCACCGGCTCGCCCGGCGTCGGCAAGTCGACCTCCACCTCGGCCCTGGTCAGCGCCTACCGCAAGGCCGGGAAGCGGGTCGGCGTGCTCGCCGTCGACCCCTCCTCGCCCTTCTCCGGCGGCGCCCTGCTCGGCGACCGCGTGCGGATGTCCGACCACGCCTCCGACCCCGGCGTCTACATCCGCTCCATGGCCACCCGCGGCCACCTCGGCGGCCTCGCCTGGGCCGCCCCCCAGGCCATCCGCGTCCTCGACGCGGCCGGCTGCGAGGTGATCCTCGTGGAGACCGTCGGCGTCGGGCAGTCCGAGGTCGAGATCGCCTCCCAGGCAGACACCAGCGTGGTGCTGCTCGCCCCCGGCATGGGCGACGGCATCCAGGCGGCCAAGGCCGGGATCCTGGAGATCGGCGACGTCTACGTCGTCAACAAGGCCGACCGCGACGGCGCCGACGCCACCGCCCGCGAGCTCAACCACATGCTGGGCCTCGGCGAGGCCCGCGGCCCCGGCGACTGGCGGCCGCCCATCGTCAAGACCGTCGCCGCCCGCGGCCAGGGCACGGACGAGCTGGTCGAGGCCCTGGAGAAGCACCGGGCGTGGATGGAGGAGCGGGGTGTCCTCGCGGAGCGGCGCGCGTCCCGCGCGGCGCGTGAGGTGGAGACGATCGCCGTCACTGCGCTGCGTGAGCGGATCGGTGACCTGCACGGCGACCGCCGGCTCTCCGCTCTGGCGGAGCGCATCGTGAACGGTTCTCTTGACCCGTACGCGGCGGCGGACGAACTGGTCGCGGGCCTGACGGAGGGCTGACGCGGGCTGCTTGCGCCTGCGGCGGGCTTTTTCCCCTACCCGCCCCTTCCCGAACTGGGGGCGAGCCCCCAGGCCCCCGAAGCACGCTTCGCGCGCTGTCCTCAAACGCCGGACGGGCTGGATGGTGCGGACC
>NZ_JBFBBD010000039.1:0-62751 GCF_040689515.1 Streptomyces sp. NPDC051173 | reverse complement strand
GCAACGGACCGGCAGCTCGGGGTCTGGGGCAGCGCCCCAGTTTCGGGAAGGGGCGGGGTAGGGGAACAAAGCGCCGCAGGCGCCAACCGACCCGCGGACAAGGGGCCTGGGGCGCAGCCCCGCACGCGGCGGAGCCGCAGATCAGGCGCAGCCGGGAAGGAACCCGGGCCGGAGCCCCCGCGCGGCGGAGCCGCACAAGCAGGCGCAGCCCGGGGAAAAGCCCGCCGCAGGCGTCACGCACCGAGAAACGCCCACCCCCGACCCACACTGGACCCATGAGTGACCCCCGCGCCCTCCAGACCGCCCTGCGCGCCGCCACCCGCGGAGACGTCGCCTTCGACACCGCGAGCCGCGCCCTGCTCACCATGGACGCCTCCAACTACCGCCGCGTGCCGTTGGGCACGTTCGCGCCGCGTGACGAGGAGGACGTCGAGGCCGCCCTGGCCGTCTGCCGTGAGTACGGTGTGCCCGTGGTGGCCCGTGGTGGTGGGACGTCGGTCGGTGGGCAGGCCACCGGGGTCGGCGTCGTCATGGACTTCACCAGGCACATGAAGGAGATCACCGGGATCGACCCGGAGGCCCGTACGGCCGTCGTGCAGCCCGGTGTCGTACTGGACACGCTGCGCGCGGCGGCGCGTCAGTATGGGCTGACGTTCGGGCCCGACCCGTCGACGCACGCGCGCTGCACGCTCGGCGGGATGATCGGCAACAACGCGTGCGGCTCGCACTCCGTCGCCTGGGGCACGACGGCGGACAACGTACGTGAGCTGCGGGTCCTCACCTACGGTGGCGAGCGGGCGCGGCTCGGGCGCGGTCTCGGCGGGCTGCCGCCGCGGCTGGCCGACGGGCTGCGGGGGCTGGCCGAGGGGCAGTTGGCGCTGCTGCGCACCGGCTTCCCGGAGCTGCCGCGGCGGATCTCGGGGTACGCGCTGGACCAGCTGTTGCCCGAGAAGCACGTCGACGTGGCCCGCGCCTTCACGGGCAGCGAGGGCACGCTCGGGGTGCTGACCGAGGCGACGGTCGAGCTGGTGGCGGCGCCGAAGGCCCGTGCCCTGGCGGTGCTGGGGTACGGGCACGAGAGCGCGGCGGCCGACGCCGCGCACCTGTTGCTGCCGTACGGGCCGCTGACCGTCGAGGGCATGGCCGCCGACCTCGTGGGCGACGCGTCCGGCCTGCCGAAGGGCGCGGCCTGGCTGTTCGTGGAGACCGGCGGGGACTCCCCGGCCGAGGCGGCGGCGCGCGCCGGGGAGATCGTGCGGGCGGCGGCGCCGGAGACGGCCGGCCATACGGTGATCACCGACCCGGCGGGGCAGCGTGCCCTGTGGCGCGTACGGGACGATGCCGCGGGCACGGCGACCCGCATGCCGGACGGCGCCGAGGCGTGGCCCGGCTGGGAGGACTGCGCGGTGCCGCCGGCGCGGCTGGGCGCGTATCTGCGGGAGTTCCGGGCGCTGCTGGGCCGCTACGGGCTGCGCGGCGCGCCGTACGGGCACTTCGGTGACGGCTGTGTGCACGTACGCGTCGACTTCGACCTGGTGAGCGCGGGCGGGGTGCGGCGCTTCCGGGAGTTCTCCGAGGAGGTGGCGGAGCTGGTCGTCGCGCACGGCGGTTCGCTGTCGGGCGAGCACGGTGACGGGCAGGCGCGGGCCGAGCTGCTGCCGAGGATGTACGGGCCGGCGATGGTGCGGGCCTTCGAGCACTTCAAGGACCTCTGGGACCCGGCGAACGGCCTCAACCCCGGCATCCTGGCCCGCCCTCACCGCCTGGACGAGAACCTCCGCTTCGCACCTCTGCCCAAGGGCCCGGTGGACGTGGAGTTCGCCTATCCGGGTGATGGCGGGGACTTCACGGCGGCGGTCCGGCGGTGTGTGGGCGTCGCCAAGTGCCGGGAGACGACGGTGCACGGCGCGGGCGTGATGTGCCCTTCGTACCGCGTGACGGGGGAGGAGGCGCACTCCACGCGCGGCCGCGCCCGCCTGCTGCACGAGATGCTGGCGGGCGAGGTGGTGCGGGACGGCTGGCGTTCCGAGGAGGTCCGGGACGCCCTCGACCTGTGCCTTTCGTGCAAGGGGTGCCGCAGCGACTGCCCGGTGGGCGTCGACATGGCGACGTACAAAGCGGAGTTCCTCCATCACCACTACGCGGGCCGGCCGAGGCCCGCGGGCCACTACTCGATGGGGTGGCTCCCGGTGTGGCTCCGTGCGGCCTCGGCGCTCCGGGCCGCTCCGGTCCTGAACGCCCTGGCGGGCGGCCCCTTGGGCGCTCTCGCCAAGCGGATCGGCGGCATCGCGCCGGAGCGGGCGCTGCCCGCGCTGCCGGGGGAGACGTTCCGGTCGTGGTGGGCGGCGAGGGAGCGGGCGGGCGGCGCCGCCGACACCGTGCTGTGGCCGGACACGTTCACAGACCACCTCGCGCCGCGGGTCGGCCGGGCCGCCGTGGCCGTGCTCCACGACGCCGGACTGCGTGTCACGCTCCCGCCGGGAGCGGCGTGCTGCGGCCTCACCTGGATCTCCACCGGCCAACTCGCCACCGCGCGCAGGCGGCTGAGGCGGACCCTCGACGTCATGGCCCCCGCCCTCGACGCCGGCCTCACCGTCACCGTCCTGGAACCGAGCTGCGCCGCTGCTCTCCGTACCGACCTGCCCGAGCTCCTCCCCGACGACCCGCGCGCGCACCGGCTCGCCGCGTCGGTCCGTACGTTCGCCCAGACGCTCGCAGAGCTCGCACCGCACTGGGCGCCGCCGCGTCTCGACCGTCCCGTCGTCGGTCAGACGCACTGCCATCAGCACGCGGTGCTGGGCGACGGCGCGGAGCGGCGGTTGCGTGAACGGGCTGGACTGACAGGGGAGTTGAGCGGAGGATGCTGTGGCCTCGCCGGGAACTTCGGTTTCGAGCGGGGGCACTACGACGTGTCCGTGGCCTGCGCCGAGGAGCAGTTGCTGCCGTCCGTGCGCGCGGCCGGGGAGGGGGCCGAGGTGCTGGCCGACGGGTTCTCCTGCCGCACGCAGCTCGGCGAGCTCGCCGGACGCGAGGGGCGCCACCTGGCGGAGGTGCTCGCGGATTGCCTCTCAGGCAACTCCCGTAAGCAGCACGGAAAATAAAGGCAAGCACGCTTGCTTGTTTCTCTGGCGACTGGGACCCTCAGGGCGGCGGCAACGCCAGGCACGGGGGCCGGCGCAATCGTTCGTCACATCACCTGTCCCAGAGGAGTACGCGGTGGTCAACCCCGTCGAGGCAGCCGAGGACCTACGGATGAGCGGGGTCCGCTCCCCGCTCCGCATCGGCAACGCCTCCGGTTTCTACGGAGACCGCTTCGACGCCCTGCGCGAGATGCTCACCGGCGGCCCCCTGGACGTGCTCACCGGCGACTACCTCGCCGAGCTCACCATGCTCATCCTCGGCCGGGACCGGCTCAAGAACCCCCGGCGCGGGTACGCCAAGACCTTCCTCGGCCAGCTGGAGGAGGGGCTCGGGCTCGCCGTCGACCGGGGGGTGAAGCTCGTCGCCAACGCGGGCGGGCTCAACGCCGCCGGGCTCGCCGACGAGATCCGCGCGCTCGCCGACCGCGTGGGGGTGTCCGTGCGCGTCGCGCACGTCGAGGGCGACGACCTGCTCGCCGAGCGCGACTGGGGGCCGGGCGTGCTCACCGCCAACGCCTATCTCGGCGGCGCCGGGATCGCCGCCTGCCTGCGGGCGGGCGCCGACGTCGTGGTGACCGGGCGCGTCACCGACGCCGCGCTCGTCACCGGCCCCGCGACCGCCCACTTCGGCTGGCTGGCGGAGGACCTCGACCGGCTCGCGGGCGCGGTCGTCGCCGGGCACGTCCTGGAGTGCGGCGCCCAGGCGACCGGCGGCAACTACTCCTTCTTCCAGGAGATATCCGGTCCGCACGGCGTCGCCCACCCCGGCTTCCCCATCGCCGAGATCCACGCGGACGGCTCCGCGGTGATCACCAAACACCCCGGCACCGGCGGCGCGGTGACCGTCGGCACGGTCACCGCGCAGCTGCTCTACGAGACCGCGGGCCCCCGCTACCCGGGCCCGGACGTCACGGCACGGTTCGACACGGTGCGGCTCACGGACGACGGGCCGGACCGGGTGCGGATCAGCGGGGTGCGCGGCGAGGTCCCGCCGCCTTTCCTCAAGACCGGCCTGACCCGGGTGGGCGGCTGGCGCAACGAGGTCGTGTTCGTCCTCACCGGGCTCGACATCGAGGCCAAGGCGTCCCTCGTCCGCGAGCAGCTCGAAGAGGCCCTCGCCCGGCGCCGCCCGGCGGAGGTCCAGTGGACCCTCGCCCGCACGGACCGCGCCGACGCGGCCGTGGAGGAGGAGGCGAGCGCCCTGCTGCGGTTCGTCGTGCGCGACCCCGACCCCGAGGTGGTCGGCCGCGCCGTCAGCAGCGCCGCGATCCAGCTCGCCCTGTCCAGCTACCCCGGCTTCCACGTCACGGCCCCGCCGGGCAACAGCATGCCGTACGGGGTCTTCGAGGCGGCGTACGTCGACGCGTACGCGGTGCGGCACGTGGCGGTGCTCCCCGACGGGACGCGGCTGCGGATCCCGCCGTGCTCGGGCGCCGGACAGCAGGGCGCCGAGCCCGGGCCCGCCCCGGCACCCGAGCCCGGGCCCGGCGCCCTCGCGGCGCTGCCGTCACCGCCGCTCCCCCGGCCCCTGCCCGCCGGCCCCACCCGCCGCGTACCCCTCGGGACGATCGCCGGCGCGCGCAGCGGGGACAAGGGCGGATCCGCCAATATCGGTGTGTGGGTCCGCGACGACGACGCCTGGCGCTGGCTCGCCCACGAGCTGACCGTCGAGCGGTTGCGCGAACTCCTCCCCGAGGCCGCCCGGTTCACCGTCGAGCGGCATCTCCTGCCCAGCCTCCGGGCGCTCAACTTCACCATCGACGGGATCCTCGGCGAAGGCGTCGCCTCCCAGGCCCGCTTCGACCCGCAGGGCAAGGCGCTCGGCGAGTGGCTGCGCGCCCGGCACCTGGACATACCGGAGGCGCTGCTGTGACCACCCTGGCGTCCACGCTCGACCCCGCCGGTCCCGACCACCTCGCCGCCCGCGAGGCCATGCTCGCCAAGCTCGCCGGACTCGACGCGGAGCACGCGAAGGCGCTCGCCGGAGGCGGGGAGAAATACGTCGCCCGGCACCGCGCCCGCGGCAAGCTGCTCGCCCGGGAGCGCATCGAATCGCTCCTGGACCCCGACACGCCTTTCCTGGAACTGTCACCGCTCGCCGGCTGGGGCAGCGATTACGCGGTGGGGGCGTCCGTCGTCACCGGCATCGGCGTGATCGAGGGCGTGGAATGCCTCGTCACGGCGAACGACCCGACCGTACGGGGCGGCGCCAGCAATCCCTGGACGCTGAAGAAGATCCTGCGCGCCAACGAGATCGCCCGCGCGAACCGCCTGCCCTGCGTCGCGCTCGTCGAATCCGGCGGTGCCGATCTGCCCAGCCAGAAGGAGATCTTCATCCCCGGCGGCGCCCTGTTCAAGGACATCACCCGGCTGTCCGCCGCCGGAATTCCGACCGTCGCCGTCGTCTTCGGGAACTCCACCGCCGGTGGCGCGTACATCCCCGGAATGTCCGACCACGTCATCATGGTCAAGGAACGGGCCAAGGTCTTCCTCGGCGGGCCGCCCCTGGTCAAAATGGCCACCGGTGAGGACGCGGACGACGAGGCGCTGGGCGGCGCCGAGATGCACGCGCGGGTCTCGGGCCTCGCCGATCACCTGGCGGTCGACGAACTCGATGCGCTCCGCCAGGCCCGGCGCGTGGTGGCCCGCCTCAACTGGCGGAAAGCAGGAGAGAGTGCGCCGGCTTTCTCGCCGCCCGTCCACGACGAGGAGGAATTGCTGGGGATCGTGCCCGGCGATCTGAAGGTCCCTTTCGATCCCCGCGAGGTCATCGCCCGGGTGGTCGACGGCTCCGACTTCGACGAGTTCAAGCCGCTGTACGGCACCAGCTTGGTGACCGGGTGGGCGCGGGTGTACGGATATCCGGTGGGCGTGCTGGCCAATGCCCAGGGCGTCCTCTTCAGCGCCGAGTCCCAGAAGGCCGCGCAGTTCATCCAGCTGGCCAACCGCCTCGACACCCCGCTGATCTTCCTGCACAACACCACCGGCTATATGGTCGGCCAGGAATACGAGCAGGGCGGCATCATCAAGCACGGAGCGATGATGATCAACGCCGTGTCCAATTCCCGGGTCCCGCATCTGTCGGTGCTCATGGGGGCCTCGTACGGCGCCGGGCACTACGGCATGTGCGGGCGGGCGTACGACCCCCGCTTCCTCTTCGCGTGGCCCAGCGCGAAATCCGCCGTCATGGGCCCGCAGCAGCTGGCGGGGGTGCTCTCGATCGTCGCCCGCGCCGCCGCGGCGGCGAAAGGACAGCCCTACGACGACGAGGCCGACGCCGCTCTGCGGGCCGCCGTTGAGCGGCAGATCGAATCGGAATCGCTGGCCATGTTCCTCTCGGGGCGGCTCTACGACGACGGCGTCATCGATCCGCGCGACACGCGGACCGTGCTGGGGCTCTGCCTTTCCGCCGTGCACTCCGCGCCCGTGGAGGGCGCGCGTGGCGGCTTCGGCGTCTTCCGGATGTGAGGGCTCTCGTGACGATTCATTCCGTGCTGGTCGCCAATCGGGGCGAGATAGCCTGCCGGATCTTCCGCACCTGCCGTGAACTGGGGATCGCCACCGTCGCCGTGCACGCGGACGCCGACGCCTCCGCGCGGCACGTGAGGGAGGCGGAATCCTCCGTACGGCTGCCGGGGTCGGCCGCCTCCGACACCTATCTGCGCGGGGACCTCGTGGTGAAAGCCGCGCTCGCCGCCGGGGCGGACGCCGTGCACCCCGGATACGGATTCCTTTCCGAGAGCGCGGAGTTCGCCCGCGCGGTCGCCGGGGCCGGGCTGGTGTGGATCGGCCCGCCGCCGTCCGCGATCGAGGCCATGGCGTCGAAGACCCGGGCGAAGAAATTGATGGCCGCCGCCGGCGTGCCCCTGCTCGCGGCCCTCGACCCCGCCGAGGTCTTCGGAGCCGATCTGCCGGTGCTCGTGAAAGCCGCCGCCGGTGGTGGCGGACGCGGAATGCGGGTGGTGCGGCAACTCGCCGAATTCGAGGGCGCGCTGGCCTCCGCCCGCACCGAGGCGCTGTCCGCGTTCGGCGACGGCGAGGTGTTCGTCGAGCCCTATGTGGAGGACGGGCGGCACGTCGAGGTGCAGATCCTCGCGGACGGCCACGGCACCGTATGGGCGCTGGGAACCCGCGACTGCTCGCTCCAGCGGCGGCACCAGAAGGTGATCGAGGAGGCGCCGGCGCCGTTCCTCCCCGAGGAGCTTCGGTCCGCCCTCTCGGCCGCCGCCGTCGACGCGGCACGGGCCATCGGATATGTGGGCGCGGGCACCGTCGAATTCCTGGTGGGGCGGGACGGGCGGCCGTACTTCCTGGAGATGAACACCCGCTTGCAGGTGGAGCATCCGGTCACCGAATGCGTGTACGGCGTGGATCTCGTCGCCCTGCAATTCCGGGTGGCCGAGGGAATCGCCCTGGGCGAGCCGCCGGTGGCGTCCGGGCACGCGGTTTCCGCCCGGCTCTACGCGGAGGACCCGGCGAACGGCTGGCTGCCGCAGACCGGGGTGATGCGGCGCCTTTCGGTGGGGACCGGCGCCTCCTCCACGGCCGATGGAATTCTCCGCGTCGACTCCACAGCCGGCGGAATCCTCCGCGTCGACTCCGGCGTCGAGGACGGCGATCCCGTCGGCGCGCATTACGACCCGCTGCTCGCCAAGGTCATCGCCTGGGCCCCCACAAGGGGCGAGGCCGTACGGCGGCTCGCCCACGAACTGGAGCGCGCCCAGGTCCACGGCCTGGTGACCAACCAGGAATTGCTCGTACGCTCGCTCAGGCACCCGGAGTTCGTCGCCGGACAGATGGACACCGGATTCTTCGACCGGTATCTCCCCGAACTCACAGAACCCGGGGACGGCCGATCCGTACGGATAGCCGCCCTTGTCGCCGCGCTCGCCGACGCCGCCGCGCGCCGGACGGCGGAGATTCCTCCCGTGCCCCGCCACGTGGGCGGGTGGCGCAATCTCCCGTCCCGGACACAGGTCAAGCGCTATCGCACCGAGCCCGGCGGGGAGGAGATCGAGGTCCGCTACCGGCTCGGGCGCGACGGACTGACCGCGGAGGAATTCCCGCACGTCCGGCTGCTGAGTTCCCGCCCCACGGAAGTCGTGCTGGAGACCGACGGCATTCGCCGTACGTACGAAGTGGCCGTGTACGGCGACCGCGTGCACGTGGGCCCGCACGCGTTCGTCGCCCTGCCGCGCTTTCCCGAGCCCCGCACTCATGTGGCGCCCGGCTCCCTTCTCGCGCCCATGCCCGGTGTCGTCGTGCGGCTCGCCGAAGGCCTCGCCGTCGGCGAAGTCGTGCGCACCGGACAGCCTTTGGTGTGGATCGAGGCCATGAAAATGGAACACCGTGTCGTCTCGCCCGCCGACGGCACGCTCACCGCCCTGCACGCCGTCCCCGGTCGTCAGGTCGAGGTCGGCGCCCTGCTCGCCGTCGTCACCGAGGAGCCGATGCCATGACCCTTGTCGAGAGCACGGAACACGCCGATCTCCGCGCCGCCGTCGCCGCGCTCGGGCGGCGCTACGGACGTGAATACGTCGCCCAGGCCGTACGCGAGGGAAAGCACGCCGACGAACTGTGGGCGGAGGCCGGCAGACTCGGATACCTGGGCGTGAACCTGCCCGTCGAGTACGGGGGCGGCGGTGGCGGAATCGCCGAACTCTCCATCGTCCTGGAGGAATTGGGTGCCGCTGGAAGCCCGCTTCTGCTGATGGTCGTCTCGCCCGCGATCTGCGGCACTGTGATCGCCCGATTCGGCACGGAGGAGCAGAAGCGGAAATGGCTGCCCGGACTGGCCTCCGGCGCGCTCCGGATGGCCTTCGGCATCACCGAGCCCGAGGCCGGTTCCAATTCCCACCGCATCACCACGACCGCCCGCCGGGACGGTGACGGATGGGTGCTGGGCGGGCGGAAGGTCTTCATCTCGGGAGTCGACGTCGCCGACGCCACACTGATCGTCGGGCGTACGGAGGACGCGCGGACCGGCAAGCTCAAACCCTGCCTCTTCATCGTCGAGCGGGAGACACCCGGCTTCTCGTTCCGGCGGATCCCCATGGAACTCGCCTCGCCGGAAGCACAGTTCGAGCTTCTCATGGACGACGTCCGGCTGCCGGGCGACGCCCTGGTGGGGAACGAGGACGCCGGTCTGCTCCAGCTCTTCGCCGGGCTCAACCCCGAGCGCATCATGACCGCCGCGTTCGCCCTCGGCATGGCGCGGTACGCCCTGGGCCGGGCCGTGGACTACGCCCGTACGCGACAGGTGTGGAAGGAGCCCATCGGCGCCCACCAGGCCGTCGCGCACCCCCTCGCGCAGTCGCACATCGAGATCGAACTCGCCCGGCTCATGATGCGGAAGGCCGCTCATCTCTACGACTCCGGCGACGACGCCGGCGCGGGGGAAGCCGCGAACATGGCGAAGTTCGCGGCCGCCGACGCCGCCGTGCGCGCCGTCGACCAGGCCGTGCACACGCTGGGCGGCAACGGCCTCTCCACCGAGTACGGGCTCGCGCAGCTGGTCACGGCGTCCCGGGTGGCGCGGATCGCGCCGGTCAGCCGGGAGATGATCCTCAATTACGTGTCGCACCGAACGCTGGGACTCCCCAAGTCCTACTGACAAGAATCGAGTTGCCCGATGCTCGTCCGCCGTTCCCATGAGCAGGGGATAGCCACCCTGACGCTCGATTCCCCGCACAACCGCAACGCCCTGTCCGCACGGCTCGTCGGCGAACTGCACGACGCCCTCGCCGGGGCGGCGGAGGACTCCGCCGTCCGGGCCGTCGTCCTGACGCACACCGGCAACACGTTCTGCGCCGGTGCCGACCTGAGCGAGGCGGGATCGGACGCGTCGGCCCCGCTGGGGCTCGTCCGGCTGATGCGCGCGGTCGTGGAGCTGCCCAAGCCCGTCGTCGCCGTCGTCGACGGGCACGTCCGGGCCGGCGGGCTGGGGCTGTTGGGGGCCTGCGACATCTCCGTGGCGGGGGAGAGGTCCTCGTTCGCCTTCACGGAGGCCCGGCTGGGGCTGGCGCCCGCGGTGATCTCCATGGTGCTGCTGCCGCGGCTGGACGCCCGCGCGGCCGCGCGCTACTTCCTGACCGGCGAGCGCTTCGGCGCGGCGGAGGCCGCGCGGACCGGGCTCGTCACACTGGCCGGCGAGCCGGACGAGGTGCTCGCGCCGGTGCTGGACGGGCTGCGGCGCGGCTCGCCGCAGGGGCTCGCCGAGTCCAAGCGGCTGGTGACGGCGGAGGTGCGGCGCGTACTCGACCGCGACACGGACGCGCTGGCCGAGCGGTCCGCCCGGCTCTTCGCCTCGCAGGAGGCGCGCGAGGGCATGACGGCGTTCCTGGAGCGGAGGGATCCCGCATGGGTCCGGTGAGCGTGCCCAAGCAGGACCGCAGCCGCGTCACCCGGCAGCGGCTGCTGGAGGCGGCCGTGGAGTGTCTCGCGGAGTACGGCTGGGCCGGTTCGACGGTCTCCGTGGTCGCCGAGCGGGCCGGGGTGTCGCGGGGCGCCGCGCAGCATCATTTCCGTACGCGGGAGGACCTGTTCACCGCCGCAGTCGGCTACGTCGCCGAACAGCGCTCGGCCGCCCTGCGCGCCGCCCTCGCCCCGGCCGGCCTGATCTCCGGCCCGGCCCGCACCTACGCGGTCGTCCGCGAACTCGTCGGCGTCTTCACCGGCCCGCTCTTCAGCGCGGCCCTCCAGCTCTGGGTCGTCGCCGCGAACGAGGAGACCCTCCGCGCCCGGGTCACGGACCTGGAGACACGAGTGGGCCGGGAAGTGCACCGGATGACCGTGGAACTCCTGGGAGCGGACGAGACCCACGAGGGCGTACGGGAAACGGTGCAGGGCGTCCTCGACATGGCCCGCGGCATGGGCCTGGCCAACCTCCTGACGGACGACAGCGCGCGCCGCGAACGCGTGGTGGCCCACTGGTCGGACGTCCTGGACGGGATGCTGCGGACACGGGGGCGGGAGGGGGAGGGGGGCGAAGAGCGCGGCAGTGTGGAATGAACGGGCTCGACCGGAGGTTCTCCGGCGTTGTCATGGTGCGCATGTCTGTCATCCGAAGACGAGGAAGAACCATGCAAACAGCCGGTCTGGCCTTCTTGTTGATAGCCGTCATGTCGAATGCCATCGTCTACGGCACCGACGTCTTCTGCGCGCTCGTCCAGCGCTCCGCCATGGCGCGGGCCGACGACGTCACCCTGGCCCGCGCCATGGGCTATGTCCATCTCTACGGGGACCGCCGCATGCCCGTCGCGGGTGCGGTCAGTGTCGTGGCGATCGTGCTCGGCATCGTGACGACCGCACTTGCCGGCTCGTACGCCTCGGCCGTGCTGGCGGGGACCGCGGCCGTGGCCGCGGGCATCTGGCTGGTCGTCTACGCGAAGGTCAGCGCACCGATCAACCGGGCGTTCGTCGAAGCCGTCCTTGCGGACCGGCAGCCCGAGGACGCCCGTTCGCTGCAGCGGGGCTGGGACCGGGTCATCAACCTCCGCGTCGTCCTGCAGGGTTACCTGCTCGCGGCGCTGGCCGTGGCCGTCGCCGTCCGCTGACCCCGCCCCCCCCGTGAAGCCCCCTGACCCGCCGTGCGCGGGTCCGGGGGCCGGGGTTCAGTTCCGTACCGCCGGGATGTCGGCGTAGCCGGAGATCTCGCTGGGGTTGCGGGGGCCGGGGCCCACGTAGCGGGCCGACGGGCGGACCAGGCGGCCCGTCCGCTTCTGTTCGAGGATGTGCGCGCTCCAGCCCGCCGTGCGGGCGCAGGTGAACATCGACGTGAACATGTGCGCCGGGACCTCCGCGAAGTCCAGCACGATCGCCGCCCAGAACTCGACGTTCGTGGCCAGCACCCGGTCCGGGCGGCGGTTGTGGAGCTCCTCCAGCGCTGCCTTCTCCAGCGCCTCGGCGACCTCGAAGCGGGGCGCGGCCAACTCCTTGGCCGTGCGCCGCAGTACGCGCGCACGGGGGTCCTCGGCGCGGTAGACGCGGTGGCCGAAGCCCATCAGGCGCTCACCGCGGTCCAGGGCCTGTTTGACGTACGCCGTGGCGTCGCCCGTGCGCTCGATCTCCTCGATCATGCCGAGCACGCGGGACGGCGCCCCGCCGTGCAGCGGGCCGGACATCGCGCCGACCGCGCCGGACAGGGCGGCGGCGACGTCCGCGCCGGTCGACGCGATGACGCGGGCGGTGAACGTCGAGGCGTTCATGCCGTGTTCGGCCGCGGAGGTCCAGTACGCGTCGACGGCCTTGACGTGCCGCGGGTCGGGCTCGCCGCGCCACCGCTTCATGAAGCGCTCGACGATGGTCTCCGCCTTGTCGATCTCCCGCTGCGGGACCATCGGCAGGCCCTGCCCGCGCGCCGACTGGGCGACGTAGGAGAGCGCCATGACGGCGGCGCGGGCGAGGTTGTCGCGGGCGGTCGCCTCGTCGATGTCGAGCAGGGGCTTGAGGCCCCAGACGGGAGCGAGCATCGCCAGCGCCGACTGCACGTCGACCCGGATGTCACCCGAGTGCACGGGGATCGGGAACGGCTCGGCGGGCGGCAGACCGGGGTTGAACGAACCGTCGACCAGCAGACCCCAGACGTTCCCGAAGGACACCTGACCGACGAGGTCCTCGATGTCCACACCGCGGTAGCGGAGCGAGCCGCCTTCCTTGTCGGGTTCTGCGATCTCCGTCTCGAACGCGACGACTCCTTCGAGTCCGGGTACGAAGTCGGACATCAGGCGGCTCCTCATGATGTGTGCGACGAGCGGGTCCGGGCCGGTTACGCGGCCGCAAGGCGCGGCTCGCGGTCCGGATCGGTCAACCCGGTCATGCCCCGTGCGGCTGTCTTTCACCCGGTTCCGCGCCCGGCCTTGTCCCAAGCGCCGGGTACCGGATTCAGGCCGGACACGATAGCTGGTGATGTGCGGGTCCCACAGCCTCCCGCCCTGCGATTTTGGGGTGTCCGGACAGACGCGGGGAAGGGTGATGTCCGGCACACCGCGGAATTCCGCGATCACGGGGTCCGGAGGGAACACGAGGGGCAGACTGATCGGCTACGCCCGAGTGGGCGAAGAGGGCCGGTGTTGCAAGATGAGCGCGTGACCCATCCCGATGAGTTCCACGCACCGGAGTTCCACCAGCCGGAGTTCCACGCGGGCGCGCTCGACCCCGCCGCCATGCGCGAGCAGTACGGCTCCCGGGGCCTCCTGGAGGCGGACCTGGCCACCGGCCCGTACGAGCAGTTCGCCGTCTGGTTCGCCGAGGCGTTCGCGAGCGGCCTCCAGGAACCCAACGCCATGGTCCTGTCGACCGCGGACGCCGAAGGGCGGCCCAGCGCGCGGACCGTGCTGCTCAAGGGCTACGACGAGCGCGGTTTCGTCTTCTACACCAACTACGGCTCGCGCAAGGCCGGTGAGATCAACGGCAATCCGCACGTCTGCCTGCTCTTCCCCTGGCACCCGCTCGCCCGGCAGGTCATCGTGACCGGCACCGCGCGGCGGGTGGACCCGGCGGAGACCGCCGCGTATTTCCACTCCCGGCCGCACGGTTCGCAGCTCGGCGCGTGGGCGAGCTCGCAGTCGGCGGTCGTCGGCTCCCGCGCGGAGATCGACGCGGCGTACGAGCGGCTGGCCGCGCGCTATCCGGAGGGCGAACCGGTGCCGGTCCCCACCGGGTGGGGCGGATTCCGGGTGACCGCGGAATCGGTGGAATTCTGGCAGGGCCGCGAGAACAGGCTGCACGACCGCCTGCGGTATGTCCTGACGGACGGTGCCTGGCGAGTGGAGCGGCTCTGTCCTTAGCCGTGTCCGGCGGGGCGCCCTTCGGGAGTGTCCCGCCGCGCAGCGGTGGTGCGGACGAAAGCACCCGCAGTCGACCGACAAGGCCCGCCGTACAGGCCCCAAGGCCGAGCGCATGCGGAAAACGCAGCGATCCGTGGGCCACTGCTCGTCATGGTGACGAGCGCCGAGCGGACGACTCGGCAGCCCACGGATCGGGTGACTGCTTGGGATTGGCCGGCGGAGCCGGCGTTGCGCTGTGCGCGACGACGGGCGCTAGCCCGCAGTCACCTCACGCGTCCGGACTGAAATCATGTCCCGAACCACCTCCCTTCTCGTGTGCGCACCACCCTAGGAAGCGCGCCGGAGGCCCACAACCCAATTTCCTGTGGGCAACGATTTCCCCGAAGACGGTGTGGTGCACAGCACGGTCGAGTTGAATGACCCGTCGTGCAGGACATGCAGACGCGTCCAGCTGGGGGTACCTCGTGACCGCACCACACCAGTCCGGGCCGGTCCGCCCGGAAGCACTCGCCGGGCCCGGTTCCGGCTCCGCCCCCGGCGCCGACTGCGACGACTCGGGCCTCCTCGCCGCGCTCCTCGACGGGATGGACGCGGCCCTGTGCGCGTTCGACGCCGACGGCACGGTCACCCACTGGAACCGCGAGGCCGAGCGGATACTGGGCTGGACCGCGGCCGAGGCCGTCGGACGGCACGGGCTGGCCGGCTGGGCGGTGCGCACGGCGGACGCCGAGGAGGTCACCGCGCGGCTGATGGCCGCGATGCGGGCGCACGGCCGCCAGGTGCACGAGTTCGCGCTGCTCACCAAGGACGGCGGGCGGGTCCTGGTCCGTACGCAGCTGTCGGCGGTGCCCGGCGCGGACGGCAGGCCCGCAGGCGCGTACTGCGCCTTCAGCGAGGTGCACACGCAGATCGACCTGGAGCGGTCGATCGCGCTGAGCGAGGCGCTGTTCGGGGACGCGTCGTGGGGCGTGGTCCTCGTGGACGCCGACCTGCGCCCGGCGCTCGCCAACGCGCACGCGGCGCGCGCCCTGCGCTCGGGGCGCACGGCCCTGCTGGGGCGCCCCCTCGGTGAGCTGCTGGACCAGGGCGTGGAGGAGATCGAGGGCGCCCTCCAGCACGTACTGGCCGCCGGCGCGCCGCCCGCCCCCACCGACCTCTGGGTGACCCTGCGCGACCAGGGCGGGGCCCCGCCCGAGCGGCGCTGCTGGCGCAGCGGCTTCCTGCGGCTGGCCTCGCCGCTGGCGGAGGAGCCGGTGCCGCTGGGGGTGGCGTGGCTGTTCCTGGACGTGACGGCGGCCCGGCTGACGGAGCAGGACAGCGCTCGACTGCGCTTCCGCAGCAGCCAGTTGCACCGGGCGGGCCGGGCGGTGGCCGAGTGCGAGGACCCGATGGAGGCCGCCACCCTCTATCTGGACTTCGCGCTCGCCGGCTTCGCCGACCACGCTCTGGTCGACCTGCTGCCGGAGCCGGAGGCGACCCCGCGCGAGCCGGTCAGAGTCGTACGGGCCGCGGCCACGCCGGCCGGTACGCCCGGCCCGGCCGCCTCCCTGGCGTCCGTCCGGGGCGGCATCCCGGTGCCGTACGCGGAGGGTCATCCGGCGCTCCAGGCGGTCGAGCGCTGTGGTTCCGTGCGGGCGGTCTCGGACTGCTCGGAAGGGTGGGCGGCGGCGCGCAAGTGGCCGGACGGCACGCTGCACGCCCTGTCGACGCCCTTGCGCAGCAGGGGCCGGACAGTGGGCGTGGTCACCTTCCTCCGCGGCCCGTCCCGGCGGCCGTTCGACCGGGCGGACGCGACGTACGCGGAGGACATCGCGTCACGGGTGGCGGCGTCGGTCGACCTGGCGGTGGTGACAGGAGGCTAGGGCGGGGCCGGGGGAGCGGAGCGCCAGTGCCGGAAGCAGCGCCGGGATCGTGCCGGAATCGGTCCCGGGATCAGTGCCGGAAGAAGATGCGGTCGCCGTACTCGTCCATGACGCGGCCGTTCCACTCGTGGCCCCCGTCGACGTTCCCGGAGCGGAGCATGGGCGGGTCGATCCCCCGCTCGGCGAGCGCCCCCGCGGCGGAGGCCACGACGGCCTGCATCAGCGCGCTCGTGACCACGGTGGACGCCGGACCGAAGGGCGCGGCGATGCCGTCGGCGGTCAGCTCCGCGTCCCCGATCTCGATCTTGCTGTCGATGACGAGGTCGCAGTGGTCCTTGAGGAACGTCCCGGACGTGTGCCGCGACCGGGTGTGCTCGGCGTAGGCGAGCGACGTGACGCCGACGACCCGGAGCCCGAGCGCGCGGGCGTTCATGGCCATCTCCACGGGCAGTGAGTTGCGGCCCGACAGGGAGACGACGACCAGCACGTCACCCGCCTGCGCGGGGCTCGTGTCCAGCACCGCGCCGGCGAGGCCGTCGACCCGTTCCAGGGCGCTGCCGAGGGTGGCGGGCATGACGTCGAGGCCGATGACACCGGGCACGGCGAGCAGGTTGACCAGGGCGAGGCCGCCCGCGCGGTAGACGACGTCCTGGGCGGGCAGCGAGGAGTGCCCGGCGCCGAAGACGAAGATCCGGCCCCCGGCCGCCACGGCGTCGGCCAGCATGGAGCCCGCGGTGGCGATGTGCTCCGCCTCCTCGTCGCGCACCCGCTGGAGAAGCCCGATCGCGGCGTCGAAGAACTGCCCGGCCAGCTTGTTCTCGCTCATCGCTGCGGGGCTCCTTAGCTAGGGATCCGGTGGCGCGTACGGTCTGGGCGTACGCTCGTGGCGCGGATCACGTTGCGGTCTGGACCTCGGCCCTGTCAATACGACGGCGGCGGGCGCCGCCGTCCGCGGCACCGTTGTCAGTGATATGCGTCAGAATTGAGTCCAGGGCCAGCGCACGACTTATCAAGGGGCACGCATGTCCGGACTGATCGACACCACGGAGATGTATCTCCGCACCATTCTCGAGCTCGAGGAGGAGGGTGTGGTCCCCATGCGTGCCCGCATCGCCGAGCGGCTCGACCAGAGCGGCCCGACGGTGAGCCAGACGGTGGCCCGCATGGAGCGGGACGGCCTGGTCTCGGTCGCGGGCGACCGGCACCTGGAGCTCACGGAGGAGGGCCGCCGGCTGGCCACGCGCGTCATGCGCAAGCACCGGCTCGCGGAGTGCCTGCTCGTCGACGTGATCGGCCTGGAGTGGGAGCAGGTGCACGCCGAGGCGTGCCGCTGGGAGCACGTGATGAGCGAGGCGGTGGAGCGGCGCGTGCTGGAGCTGCTGCGCCACCCCACGGAGTCGCCGTACGGCAACCCCATCCCGGGTCTGGAGGAGCTGGGCGAGAAGCCCGAGCCGGACCCCTTCCTCAACGACGGCATGGTCAGCCTGATGGACCTGGAGCCGGGCGCCGAGGGCAAGACCGTCGTCGTCCGCCGCATCGGCGAGCCCATCCAGACGGACCCCCAGCTGATGTACACGCTGCGCCGGGCGGGCGTGCAGCCGGGCGCGGTCGTCAGCGTGACGGAGTCCGCGGGCGGCGTGCTCGTCGGCAGCGGCGGCGAGGCGGCGGAGCTGGAGGCGGACATCGCCACGCACGTGTTCGTGGCGAAGAGGTAGTCCCGGCCGCGGCTCGGGGTACGTCCGGCCGGTCCGTGCGGTCCGGCCGGCTGCGCGCACCTGGGACCGCGGTCAAGGGTCAACTCCGGCCCGGACTCCCCGTACAGGGCACAAAGCGCCCCGCCTCATGCCACGCTGGCGCTGACGCATATGCGCGCTGCGCCGTCGTCCTGGGGAGGGGCTGCGATGGGGTCTGTGGCCGGAGATGGCGAGGGCCCCGGCGCTCTCACGAGCTGCCGGGGCCCTGCCTCCCCATGTACCCCCGTGGCGACCCGGAGCCCCGAGCTCCCAGGGTCCGCCCCGTGGACCTTCTTCCCCGAGCGGTCCACGCCCAGGTCGATTACTCCCCTGGGCGCCGCCGGTCAACCCTTCAGCAAGGTCACTCGAACGAGGGGTGTTGCACGCGACAGCCGAGTGTTCGAATACCAGTTCTATACAGTGGGGCTGCTCGGGGGAGAAGAGGGGGTGCCAGGCTCATGGTGCGGCGTATCGACGTGAGTGGAGGCGGCGGAGTTCGGCTCGCCGCCTGGGAGTTCGCGGACCCGCCGAAGGCGGAGGGCGGCCCGGAGGGCGCGGGCGGCCCCGGTGCGGTGCTGCTGCTCCACGGCCTGATGGGCCGCGCCGCGCACTGGGCGGAGACCGCCCGCTGGCTCTCCACCCGCCATCGCGCGGTCGCCCTCGACCTGCGGGGCCACGGCCGCAGCGAGCGCCCCGTCGAGGGCCCCTTCACCCGCGAGGTGTACGTCGCCGACGCCCAGGCCGCCGTGGAGCAGCTCGGGCTCGCGCCCGTCACCCTCGTCGGTCACGCCATGGGTGCCCTCGTCGCCTGGCAGCTCGCCGCCCGCCGCCCCGATCTGGTGCGGGCCCTGGTGATCTGCGAGATGCGGGCCTCCGCGCTGGGTGTCGCCGGGCGGCGGGAGTGGGGCGAGTGGTTCAAGTCCTGGCCCGTGCCCTTCGCCACGCTCGCGGACGTCCGTAAGTGGTTCGGGGAGGACGACCCGGCCCTGGAGCGCCCCAAGCCGGCCCGCGGCGATTTCTACGCCGAGGTGATGGCGGAGCGCTCGGACGGCTGGCGCCCGGTCTTCTCCCGCCGCCAGATGCTGCTCGCCCGCGAGACGTACGCGCGCGACGCGCACTGGGAGGACCTGGCGCTGGTGCAGTGCCCGACGCTGGTGGTCCGCGGGCTCGACGGCGAGCTGGGGCGGGCCGAGGCGCACGAGATGGTGCGGGTGCTCCCGCGCGGGGTCTACGCGGAGGTCCACGACGCGGGGCACTTCGTTCACTACGACCAGCCCGACGCCTGGCGGCGCGAGGTCGAGCGCTTCCTGGAGACGGCGCTCCCGGCGTAGCCGGGCCCCGTCGCGCCACGCTCCCGCAATTAATTCAACAAGCGTTGACATAATTCGGGTGCCGGGTGTCCACTGGAAGCAAGGGCTCATCGAGCACCGACCGCGCACACCGAGGAGATGCCATGTCCTCCCAGCTGCCTTCCGGCTCCCTGTCCGCCGACGTCCTCGTCGTCGGCGCCGGTCCCACCGGCCTGTTGCTCGCCGGGGATCTCGCCGCCGCCGGAGTGCGGGTCACGCTGCTGGAGCGGCGGGCCGAGGAGTCCAATCTGACCAGGGCGTTCGCGGTGCACGCGCGCACCCTGGAGCAGTTCGACGCCCGGGGCATCGCCGAACCGCTCCTGGAAACAGGGGTGTTCACCGCCACCCTGCGCCTCTTCGGCCGGGCCCGGATCGACCTCTCCCGGCTGCCCACCCGCTTCCCGGGCGTGCTGTTCACCCCGCAGTACGAGACGGAGCGCGTGCTGGAGGAGCGCGCCCTCGCCCTCGGTGCGGTGATCAGGCGGGGCGCCGAGGTCACCGGCCTCCGCCAGGACGCCGACGGCGTGGAGGTGGACGTACGCGAGGAGGGCGCCGGGAGCCGGCTGCGCGCCGCGTACGTGGTGGGGGCCGACGGGGTGCACAGCGCCGTGCGGAAGGCGCTGGGGACGCCCTTCCCGGGGAAGGCCGTCCTGCGGTCCGTGATGCTCGCGGACGTCCAGGTCGACACCGAGCCCGACGGACTGCCCGCCTTCGAGGCCGGGGCCGGCGGCTTCGCGTTCCTGGTGCCGTTCGGTGACGGGTGGTACCGCGCCATCGCCTGGGAGCGCGGCAGCGATCTCCCCTCCGACGCCCCCGTGGACATGGACACCCTGCGGGCCGTCACCCGCAGCGCGTTCGGCACCGACTTCGGTATGCGCGACGCCCGTTGGACCTCGCGCTTCCACAGCGACGAGCGGCAGGTGCCGCGCTACCGCGACGGCCGGGTCCTCCTCGCGGGCGACGCCGCGCACGTCCACTCGCCCGCCGGCGGCATGGGGATGAACGCCGGCATCCAGGACGCCGCGAACCTCGGCTGGAAGCTCGCCGCCGTCCTCCAGGGACGGGCCGACGGCGCGCTGCTCGACAGCTATCACGACGAACGCCACCCGGTCGGCAAGCTGACCCTGCGCCTCAGCGGCGGCATCCTGCGCGCCGCCCTCCTCCGCTCGCCCGCCTCCCGGGCCCTGCGCGACGTCGCGGCCGGTGCCGTCGGCGTCCTGCCCTTCACCGTCGACCGCGGCGCGAGCATGGTGTCCGGCATCGGCATCGACTATCCCGCCCCGCCCGGCGCCCACCCGATGACCGGCCGCCGCGCCCCCGACCTGCCGCTGGCCGAGACCACCGACGGCCCGTCGAGGCTCTACGAGGCACTGCGCGCCGGACGGCACGTGCGCGTCCTGCCGCGCGGCGCGAAGGCCGGGCCCGAGCCGGACGTCACCACGGTCACCCGGGCCGACCCGCTCCCGCTGACCCTGCTCGTGCGGCCGGACGGACATGTGGCGGAGGCTTCCTGACCGGCACCCGGCGTGGGCGCGGAACGGGGGACCTCACCTGCGCCGGGCGTCCGCCGCGTCCCGCCCGCACGCGTACGCCAGCGAGCTGACCAACTCCTCGGCGTCGGGGAGCCAGCGGTTGGCGGCGGTGGGTTCGCGCGCCCAGAGCACCGAGCCGCGCGAACCCATCCGGGTCGGCGGGGCGACGACGTAGTCCCCCTCGCCGCGGGCGACCAGATCGAGTGTGGAGGGGTGCCAGCCGAGCTTCCGTGCGAGATCGCCGACCTTCAACGCCCCACCGGGCAGCACGAAGAACAGCATCCGCCCGTACGGTGTGCAGGTGACGGGGCCGAGCGGGGTGCCCATGCGCTCCATGCGGGCCAGCGCCAGACACCCGGCGGTGTCCGGCACATCCAGCGCGTCGAACGTGCGCCCCGTCGGCAGCAGGACCGAGGAGTCGGGCTGCCGCGCCCACATCCGGCGGGCGGCGACGGCACTCCCGGTGGCCTGGGTCGCCCAGTCGGGGCGGGCGGGGTGCGCACCCGGGGCGGGGCAGCCCGGTTCGCCGCACGAGCAGCGCTCCCGCCCCTCCTCTGCCTCCAGCCAGGTGCCGGCGAAGACGTCCCAGTGCCGTTCTTCCGCGTACCGGACAGCCGCGTCGAGCAGCCGCTCGCCGCGCTGTTGGGGGACGAGCGGTGCTCCTACTACTCCGATGGTCTCTTCCACGTCCTTCACAACTCCCCTCGTCACGAGGGGTTACGGCTCAGGGTCACGCTTGTCCGTCGCGGTCGGATATGCACATGGGGCGCACGGATGCATGTACGGGGGCGCAGGTGCGGGTCCCCCGCCGCAGGTGGGTAGCCACCTGCGAGGCGAAAGGGCGAGACAGTCATTGTTTGGCCATTACCGCCTTTGCTGTCATTACCGTTAAGTCCGCATTCTCCGGACATTCAGGGGGCAAAGATCACAGGGGAAGACGCTCTCAGCAGCTGTCTCAGCTTCTCCGCACCTCGCGGCGCGAGCCGTGAACGCTTAGCAGTCTCAGGGGGTACAGCATGGCCGCACGGCCACTCGTGGCGCGGCAGCCGAACGAACGGCTGCAAGCACTCATCCAGGAAGCAGCCTGCTCCAACGCCGGGTTGGCGCGCCGCGTCAACATGTGCGGTGCCGAGCACGGCCTCGACCTGCGGTACGACAAAACATCCGTAGCCCGCTGGCTCCGTGGCCAGCAACCCCGCGGCCGCGCTCCCGGCATCATCGCCGAGGCGCTCGGCCGCAAGCTCGGCCGCACGGTCACGATCGACGAGATCGGCATGGCCAACGGCAAGAACCTCGCGTCCGGCGTCGGCCTCCAGTTCTCCCCGACCGTACTGGGGGCCATCGAGCAGGTCTGCGAACTGTGGCGCAGTGACGTCGGACGGCGGGACTTCCTCAGCGGCACGTCCGTGGCGTCCTCCGCCCTCGTCGAGCCCAGCCGTGACTGGCTGATCACCGGCGCCGACCCACAGGTCGCGCGCAACGCCGGGGCCCGCGTGGGCGCCTCGGACGTCGAGGCCGTACGCGCGACCACGGACGCCCTCGTCGAACTCGACCACCGTTACGGCAGCGGACACGTCCGGCCCGTCGTCGTCCACTACCTCAACAGCGTCGTCTCCGGGCTGCTCGCCGGTTCGTACCGGGAATCCGTCGGGCGGGAACTCTTCGCCGCCGTCGCCCGGTTGACCGAGCTCGCCGGCTACATGGCCGTCGACACCGGCCAGCCGGGGCTCGCGCAGCGTTACTACATCCAGGCCCTGCGGCTCGCCCAGGCCGCCGGGGACCGCGGCTACGGCGGCTATGTGCTGGCCGCCGGCATGAGCCACCTCGCCGCGTCCCTCGGCAACCCACGGGAGATCGCCCAACTCGCCAAGGCCGCGCAGGAAGGGGCGCGGGGGCAGGTCACCCCGCGCGCCGAGGCGATGTTCTGCGCGGCCGAGGCCCGGGGGCACGCGCTGATGGGGGACGCGCGTGCCTTCCAGACGGCCGCCGGGCGCGCCCTGAACCACCTCGAACAGGCCGGGGCCGACGCCGGCAAGGGCAACGGCGACGACCCGCCGTGGATCAGCCACTTCGACCACGCCTACCTCGCCGATGAACTCGCCCACTGCCACCGCGACCTCGGCCAGGCCGACCAGGCGCGGCGCCAGGCGGAGGACGCCATCGCGGGCCACCCCGAGGGACGGGTGCGGCGCCGCGCCATCGGGATGCTGCTCCTGGCCACGGCGCAGGTGCAGCAGCGCGACGTGGACGAGGCGTGCGCGACGGGCACCCGGGCGCTGGAACTGCTGGGCACGCTGCGGTCCAACCGGGGGGCGGAGTATCTGGACGACTTCCAGCAGCGGTTGGCGCCTTACCGGGAGGAGCCGGTGGTACGGGAGTTCGGGGCGAGGCTGGAGGTGGCGGCGTAGCCGGCGGGGTGCTGGGTTCTGGCTGTTTGTGGGGTGGCCTCAATCGCCGGCCGGGCTTGGTTTGTGGCTGGGCCGGGCCGGGCCAGGCCGAGCGTTGCGCCCTTCGGGCGTGGCCTCAATCGCCGGCCGGGCTTTGGTGGTGGCTGGACCGGGGGTGTGGCCTCCGGGCTGAGGACCTGGAACGCGGTGCGGGCGCCCTGATCCGTATTGCGTGCCGTGACGACGCACCGCGTTCCAGAACCCCACCCTCCGGCCCCACCCCCTCCGCCGGTGGGCAACATCGGGGTCGGTGGCGACTTTCTTTTCCGCCGGGTGCGCCGTCCTTTTCTTTTCAGCCCGTTGGGGGCACCTCCCAGCGGTAGCTGGGGGAGCTCCCGCCGCAGGCGGCAACGGACCCGCAGCCGGGGGTCTGGGGCAGCGCCCCCCACGCGGCGGAGCCGCAGATCAGATGCAGCCGGGAAGGGGCGGGGCTGGGGAACAAGCGCCGCAGGCGTCAACCGACCCGCAGACAAGGGGCCTGGGGCGAATCCCCCGCGCGGCGGAGCCGCACAAGCAGGCGCCGCCAGCAACAGAAAGGGAAAGCCCGCCGCAGGCGCGACGGGCCGTAGCCCCACCCCGGTCAGCCGTCAGGATTCGCTTCCAGACAAGTCAGCTCAATGCTGTCGATCACGGCCTCGTTCGTCTGATGGGTGAGATGGGCGACGTTCTCGATACCGACCGCCATCCATCCCGACAGGCTCATGATGAGCACGCGCAGACCGTCGGTGCCGTGTTTGGCGAGCACCTCGTCGGCGACCCGCATGGCTTCTTCGGGCACCCGCTCGGCCGGTTCGAGTCCGACGACCTTTCGCATCAGGCCGATCGTGGTGTGGGAGATCTCCGGTGCGATCGCCCGCAGCCGCCGGTCCTCCTCCTCGTCCACTCTTCCCCTCCTTCTGCGCATGATTCCTGGCTACTTGGGAGCACCGTAGGGCACCCCGCAACCCCACGCACTCCGGCTTGACAACCCGTACCCGCACAGTCCCCCGCCGGGGAAAGCGGGATCACTCTTCGAGCTCGGAAGGCGCTTACGGCCCCTCGCCGCAGGCGTGAACGGGCCTCTGCCCGAAGTGGCGAGCCGGTCCGGACTTTTCAGCCCGGCTGGCGCTTGAGGCCGCCCGTCGCAGGCGTGAACGGACCCGTACCCGAAAGAACGAGCCGCACCCAACCCCCGCCCCCGCACCCAGCGGGCATGGCACCGCCGCCCGGCGACCCGGTAGCGTGAGCCGACGCCAAGTCCCGTACAACTAGGAGTCCCGGTGACGCAGAGCGGACAGGGAAACGTGCCGCAGCCTCCCGCGCAGGCCCCGCGCGAGGGTGTTGTGCTGCCCGCTCAGCAGGAATCCGCCGAGCGGCGCGGCGCCGATCAGCACCAGGCTCCGGCGCCGGGGCGGCCGTGGGGGCAGCCCTGGGGGCCGGACGCGCAGCGTGCGCCGCTGCCGCCGGAGATGCCGCCGGGCGCGCCGCTGCCGCCCGCCCAGGCGCCGGGCGCCTCGGAGGCCACGCAGTACCTCCCGCCGGTCCAGGACCCGGCCCCGGACAACGAGGCGACGCGGTACATACCGCCCGTGGGCGGCGGGCCGCTGCCCGACGCCGGGTCCGCCGCGACCCAGTACCTGCCGCCCGTGCCCGCGAGCCCGCAGGGTGAGGCCACGCAGCTGCTTCCCCCGCAGACGGGCGGGCCGGAGCTTCCGCAGTACCTGCCGCCGGTCGACAACGGCACGGCCACGCAGTACCTCCCGCCGGTGCAGGAGGCGGGCGCGACGCAGTATCTGCCGCCGGTGACCAACGAGGCCGCCACGCAGTACCTCCCGCCGGTGTCGTCCGGCCCTCCGGTCCCGCCCGGCCCGCACATACCCCCGGCCGGCGGGGCGGCCTTCGCGCAGGCGGGGGAGCGGCCGCCGCCGGCCGAGTTCGACGGATTGTTCCGTGAGAGCGGTGCCGCGGAGGCGCCCCACGGTGGCCGGCAGGTGCCGCCACCGCGTGGCCCCCAGGCGGGCCCGCCGCCCCAGCCT
Organism: Streptomyces sp. NPDC051173; assembly: GCF_040689515.1. Taxonomy (NCBI): domain Bacteria; kingdom Bacillati; phylum Actinomycetota; class Actinomycetes; order Kitasatosporales; family Streptomycetaceae; genus Streptomyces; species Streptomyces sp. NPDC051173. The sequence goes on along the minus strand of NZ_JBFBBD010000039.1, from coordinate 37,886 downwards.
CAGCCCCAGCAGCCGCGGCGCAAGAAGAAGCTGCCGACGGCCGCGATCGTCGGGATCGTCGTCGGGGCCTGCGCCGTGGCCGGGCTCGGTGCCGGTGCGCTGCTCAGCGGTGGTGGCGACGACAAGAAGAGCGATCAGCAGAACACGGCGTCGAGTTCGTCCGCACCCGACTCCGGTCAGGCGGCCGACGACGGCAAGAAGGACCCGGAGGCCAAGGCCGACGACCCGGCGCTCGCGCAGGCGAAGGCGCTCGACGCGCTCCTGAAGGACAGCAACAACAGCCGCGACGCCGTCATCAGGGCGGTCGACGCGACCCGCGGCTGCAAGGACCTCGACAAGTCGGGGAGCGATCTCCGGGACGCGGCGAAGCAGCGCGACGGCCTGGTGACCCGGCTCCAGCAGACCACGATCGACAAGCTTCCGGACAACGCGGAGCTGTCGGCGCAGCTGACGAAGGCGTGGCAGTCCTCCTCGGCGGCGGACAGCCACTACGCGGCGTGGGCGGGTCAGGCGGGCGGCAAGGGCGGCTGCGTCAAGGGCCATGCCAAGCCGACGGGTGACAGCGCGGCGGGGGACAAGGCGAGCGGCGACGCCACGGCGGCCAAGAAGAAGGCGGCCGACCTGTGGAACCCGATCGCGAAGAAATACCACCTGTCCCAGCACCAGTGGACGCAGCTGTAGCAGCGCCGGGACGCCTCCGGGCGCGGGCCCCCGGCCGGGGACGCGGAGGGGGGAACGTACGATCGAGCGTGTGACAGCTTCGGAGAAGTCTCCCCGCCGCGGCCGCCGCTCGACCACCATGGACGGCATGCCGCTCAATGACATGCCATGGTGGCGCTGGCGCGTCAACGTACGCTCCGCGCTGCACATGCTCTCCGACCCGGTGTTCCAGCAGGAGTGCTGGCTGGCCGGGCACGCGGGCTTCGGGGACGTGACCGACGCCGTCTACCGGCTGGTCGAGGACACCTGGCTGGACAACTGGTCGGCCGAGAAGTACCTCGGGACGATCTTCCGGGACTCCGCAGAGGTCGCCGTCGTCGACGTCGCCGTGCTGCGGGTGCTGCGGATCATGCACCAGGTGGGGGCCGACGCCCCGGTCTCGGCGTATCTGGAGCACCACGGCTGGCCGGACGCCGTCCGGGCCGCCCGTGAGGCGCACGTCCGGCTGGCGGCGAACGACGGTGACGACCCGGACGTCCCGCCCCGTTCGCTGGACGTCCTGGCCCTGGCCACCGGCGCCCGCTGAGCGGGCCCCGCGGCCGGCGCGGTCAGGAGGGGCCGCCGGGTGTGCGACGCTATTGGGCTATGAACGCCTCGCAGTCCCCTGTCACCGAAGGGGCCCCGGAACAGTACGTCCTCACCCTCTCCTGCCCGGACAAGAAGGGCATCGTGCACGCGGTGTCCAGCTATCTCTTCATGACCGGCTGCAATATCGAGGACAGCCAGCAGTTCGGCGACCGGGACACCGGGCTCTTCTTCATGCGCGTGCACTTCGGTGCGGACGTGGCGGTGACGCTGGAGAAGCTGCGGGCCAGCTTCGCGGCGATCGGTGACTCCTTCGCGATGGACTGGCAGATCCACCGGGCCGAAGAGAAGATGCGCATCGTGCTGATGGTGTCCAAGTTCGGACACTGCCTCAACGACCTGCTGTTCCGCTCGCGGATCGGCGCGCTGCCGGTCGAGATCGCCGCGGTCGTCTCGAACCACACCGACTTCGCCGAGCTCGTCGGCTCCTACGGCGTCCCCTTCCACCACATCCCGGTGACGAAGGAGAACAAGGCGGAGGCCGAGGCCCGCCTGCTGGAGCTCGTGCAGGCGGAGAACGTCGAGCTGGTCGTGCTGGCGCGCTATATGCAGGTGCTCTCGGACGACCTGTGCAAGGTGCTCTCCGGGAAGATCATCAACATTCACCACTCCTTCCTGCCGAGCTTCAAGGGCGCCCGCCCGTACCACCAGGCGCACGCGCGTGGTGTGAAGCTGATCGGTGCCACCGCGCACTACGTCACCGCCGACCTCGACGAGGGCCCGATCATCGAGCAGGAGGTCGAGCGCGTCGGTCACGGCGTCACGCCCGACCAGCTGGTCGCGATCGGCCGCGACGTGGAGTGCCAGGCGCTGGCCCGCGCGGTGAAGTGGCACAGCGAGCACCGCGTCCTCCTCAACGGCCGGCGGACGGTCGTCTTCGCCTGAGCGCTCCGCTGGAAGTCCGGTGTGTCACCTGCGGGTGGGCCGTGGCTGGTCGCGCAGTTCCCCGCGCCCCTTCGGGGGTGCACGATTCAGCCCGTTGGGGGCACCTCTGGGGGCACCCCCGGACGGAGTCTGGGGGAGGTAGCTGGGGGAGTTTGAGGACGCTCCGCCAGACTTTGTCCGGGGGGACCCCCAAGGGCGCCTTCGCCGCAGGCGGCCCGCAGCCTGGCAGCGATCCGCCGGACAGGCCCTGGTCCCGCGGCCCACGGCTTCCCCTTCTCCCCTCACAGCCGGGAGAGGGAAGCCGTGGCCAGGAGGACGTCGTCGATCGCCTCGCTGTCGCCGGTGCGGCCTACGGCCACGTCCTCCGGAGGTATGTGGCCCGCGGCCAGCCGGCAGAACTCGATCCCGTCCAGTGCGACGTGGGCGACCGCCCCTTCGGGTGAACCGAGGGCGCCCGGGGAGTCCAGCGGGACGTACCAATGACCGCCGCCGCTGCCCTCGACCTCCAGGTGGAGCGTGCGGCCCGGGGCGCCCGTCGCCACCAGGGTGCGGGCCGGCGGGGCGAGCCCGGCGCGGCGGCGGCCGGCCAGGGCGGTGGGCAGCATCCGGGCCGCCAGGCCCACCATGTGCTTGAGGTGGCCGGGCGCGGGCGGGTCGTAGGGATAGTCGACGGCCTCGGCGATGTCCGAGGCGTGCACCCAGCACTCGAAGGCCCGGTCGACGAGGGAGTCGCGCAGGGGCAGGCTGAACGCGCCGTAGGACACCGGCAGCTCCGCCACCTCGTCGGCGGCGAAGGACGCGCCGCGGATCAGCGCCGTGCTCTGGTCGCGCCAGGCGCCGCGCGCCGTGCCGGGGCTGTGCCGGTCGGGAGCGCCGGCGGCCGCCTGCTGTGCCCAGAACGCCTCGGTGCGCTCCGTGGGCGAGCGGGTGGCTCCGGGACCCAGGGGGTCCGGGAGGCCGAGTGCGGCGGAGACGAGGCCGTCCACGGCCGTCAGGTGGCCGATCACGGCGGCCGCGGTGAGGTCGCGGGCCATGGGCCGCTCGCCGTCGAACCACCTCAGCCGCACCGGAGCCCGCCACTCCGCCTCGCCGATGTCACGCAGCAGGGCATCGAGCCGGGCCGTCTCCGCGTCGTACGGCGCGGCCCACTCCGGCACGGGGACGCGGGCCGGGCGGCGCCCCAGGCAGGAGGCGAGCACCCGGGAGCGCAGCCTCGGGTCGAGGTCGAGGCTGTCCTCGGGGTGCAGCAGGGCGACCGCGTCGCGCAGCCGCACGGCTTCGTCCGCGCAGGTGGCGCAGTCGGTCAGGTGCTCCTCGACGGCGGCCGTCTCCTCGCAGGAGCAGGCGGCCAGCGCCCAGGCGCCGAGCAGCGACTTCAGCACCTTGTGGGTCGTACGGGACGCGGCCGCGGCGTCGCTCATCGCGCTCCTCCGTGCGTGCGAGGCGCGGTTACGCGGGGCCCGTGGTGCGCGGTGGAGAGCAGTTGCAGCCCGAGCCGCAGCCGGCGGCGGGCCTCGTCCTCGGTGACGCCGAGCTGGGCGGCGGCCTGGCGGTAGTCGAGACGGCGTAAGTAGGCGAGGTCCAGGGCGGCGCGCAGCGGGGCGGGCATGGAAGTGACGATGTAGTCGGCGCGGGCGGCGGCGGAGGCGGCGCGGACCTTCTCCTCGATCTCCTCCGGGCTGCTCCTGCCGTCGCTCTGGGACTGCCGGAGCCGCTCGACGGCCTGCTGGTGGGTGAGGGAGGCGAGCCAGGAGCGCAGGGAGCCCTGCTTGGGGTCGTAGGCGCCGGGGTGCTCCCAGACGTAGCCGAAGACCTCGCGCGTGACCCGGTCGGCGCCGCTCTCGTCGCCGAGCACCCGGTGGGCCTGGGTGTGGACGAGCGTGGCGAAGCGGTCGTAGAGCTCGCCGAGCGCCGCCGCCTCACCGTGCGCGAGCCGCTGTTGCATCTTGCGGTCCCACCTGGGTGGTGCGTCGGTCGTCATGCCGCCCCTCCTTACGTACGCCCGGCCGTCCCGCGTGGCTCGTACTGATGATCGCTCGCGCTTGTGCGCGGCGTCACATGCTTTACGAATGTAGTCGGCGGGTGTGACATCGCAGACGCGTTTGCGGCAAAGGCGGCCTCGCGATGGCTGCGGATGGTATTGCCGCGGTCACGTTCCGCACCATTGTCCGATCGTTATAGATCGTGCGTGCGCGAATGTGCCGATGTGTTATGCGTGTGTGACCGGATCTATGAGAATTGAGGGTTCGAGCTGGGCATAGGCTCGATGAGGGCCGGTTGGCGCTGTGGCGTTTCGCGGGGGAGCGGTCGGGCAGCCGCAACCGAGGAAGGGTCCGTTCCGGGGAACGAGAAACCGAGCGAAGGGGCTTCGAGCGCGTGACGCTGAAGGTGAAGGACGCCGAGCAGGGGGACTGGGCAGTCCTCCTGGTCTCCGGTGAGATGGACCTGGTGACGTCGCCGGTGGTCCGGCAACGCGTGCACGACGCGGTCGCCGACGGCCGCCGCAGTCTGGTGCTCGACCTGGCCGAGGTGCGCTTCTGCGACTCCAGCGGCGTCGGTGTGCTGATCGCCGCGCGCCGTCTGATGCGCTCCTGTCAGGGCCGGCTGAGACTCATCCTGCCCGAGCAGGGCGGCGCGGACGGATCACACATCAACAGGGTCCTCGCGGCGCTCGGGGTGCGCCGTCTCTTCGACATCTACCCCGACCTCGCGGCGGCGACGCACGAAGAGCCGCTTTCCGCATAGCGGTTGTCCGGCTGCCCGGAGCCGGGCGCCCGGTGTCACCGGCCCTACCCTTCCAGGGGGAGTTCCGCCCGTACGACGAATCCCCCGTCCTCCGTCCGGTGCGCCAGGAGCGTTCCGCCGAGGCTCTGCGCGCGCTCGCGCAGGCCCACCAGCCCGTGGCCGCCGCCCGGCAGGTCCGGCGCGGGCGCGGCCGCGTCCGGCGGGCCGTTGCGGACCTCGACCAGCAGCCGGGGCGCAGCCGTCCCCGTGCCGGTCTCGGCCACGCGCACGCGTACGCGCGCGCCGGGCGCGTGCTTACGGGCGTTGGTCAGCGCCTCCTGGACCGTGCGGAAGGCCGCGCGTTCCACGGCCTCCGAGCGCTCCGCCGCCGGGTCGCACCCGCTGTCGTACGTGACGTCCAGCGCGCTCAGTTCGATCAGCCGCGGCAGATCGGCGAGGCTCGGCTGCGGGGTGAGCTCCTCGGTGTCCGCGCCCGCGGCGCGCAGGATGCCGACCATGTGGCGGAGCTCCTCCAGGGTGCGCACGGACAGTTCGCGGATCTTCGTGGCGCCGTCGCGCGCCTGCGCGTCCCGCGTGCTGATCTGCACGGCGCCCGCCTGGAGGCTGATCAGACTGACCTGGTGGGCGACGACGTCGTGCATCTCCCGCGCCAGCCGGGCCCGTTCGGTGGCCAGCACCTGGTCGGCGAGGAGCCGGTCCTCGCGGGCGCGGCTGCGGGTCAGTTCGTCCAGCCGGGCGGCGAGTTCGCGGCGGGTGCGGGTGAGCAGGCCGAGCGCGATGGGGGTCGCGGCGGTGACCAGCGCGTCGACGAGCAGCAGAGCGGCCTGGCGGCGGTCGGAGAAGGAGAGCTCGGAGACTGGGAACGGCAGGAAGTGCGCGACGGCCAGCAACAGCCCGGTGACGGCGAGCAGCCGGCGGTCGGTGCGGCGGACGGCCACGGTGTAGAGGGCGATCATCGGGGCGAACCAGATGTAGCCGATGTAGATGCCCGGCAGCGTGGCCAGGAAGACGGTGACGGGGAACCGCCGCCGCCACAGCAGTGCCACCGCGGCGAGCAGCGAGACGCCCATGCCCCGGCCGAGCCCGGCGCCGTTGACGAGCAGCGCGTCCACCGTCGCCAGCAGCACGGGCACGAGGACGGGCGCGGCCCTTCGCACCGCGGCGGGCATCCGGTGCCCCGCTCTCCCGGTCACCGCGCGCCCCGCCCCGCCGCGGCCGCGTCACCGGCGCGGACCGCGGCGTGCCTCATCGCCGGCTCCCCGGCGCCGGGCGCGGACCGCCGCCGGGCGTGGGGTGCGGGGTCGCCACCAGGCCCGCGCGGTCGGCGACGATCGCGGCCTGGACGCGGTTGAGGCCGCCCAGCTTGCCGAGGACGGCCCGCACGTGGTCCTTGACCGTGCTGGGGGCCAGGCCCATGCGTTCGGCGATCTGAGGGTTGGCCAGGCCCGCTCCGAGGTGGGTGAGGACCTCGCGCTCGCGCGGGGTCAGCGTGGCCACCGCACGCGCGGCCGTCGACTCGGCCTCCGCGGCGAGGTAGCCGCCGATGACCGCGCGCGTCACGCCCGGGTCGAGGACGCTGCCACCGGCCGCGAGGGTGCGTACGGACTGGACGAGCTGCTCCGGGTCGGTGTCCTTCAGCAGGAAGCCGGTGGCCCCGCCGCGCAGCGCCGCGGCGAGGTACTCGTTGGCGTCGAAGGTGGTGAGCATGGCCACGGCGGGCGGCCGCGGGAGGTCGCGCAGGGCGCGCAGCACGGTCAGGCCGTCGACGTCCGGCATCCGGATGTCGAGCAGGACGACGTCCGGGGCGCAGCCGAGCACGGTGTCCACGGCCTCGCCCCCGCCGCAGTCCGCGACGACCTCGATGTCCGGGGCCGTGCCCAGGATCATCCGCAGCCCGGACCGGACGAGCTGCTCGTCGTCCACCACCGCAACACGGATCACCGACCGCTACCTCTTTCTGTCAGCTTCCTGTCAGCTCTGTTCGGCCGGATCGCCCGGGGGCTTCCGGCGGGCCGGCCGGTCTCCAGCCTGCCGCACCGCCCGACGAGGACGGCCAGAAACGGAGCGTAAGGCTCCAGTCGTCGGTTTGTCCGCTCCGTGCGGCACCCCCGCCGACCGGAGGGGGTCCGCCGGGACCCGAGGCGGATACCGTCCGGGCACACCACCCGGCAGAGTGACGTCCATGCTGCACCATGCCGGGGGCCGTGCCCGCGCGCCCGGCCGCCCGCGGCGCGCCCGCGCGCCAGGGCCCGGCAGCACGCGGTCACGGACCGCCGCGTCCCCCACAAGCGGCGGCCTGTGCACCGCGTGCCGCTGCCACCGGTGGCCCGCTACAGCGCGCCGCTCCGGAAGGGCGGTTCCTTGGGCGCGGGGCCCAGCGTCGTCGTCCCCGGCGCCGCGCGGTGCCCCAGCCCCGTGCGGTACGCGTCCAGCGCCGCCTCCGTACGGCCCGTACGCCGCAGCAGATCACCCAGCAGACGGCACAGGTCGGCGAGGTCGCCAGCGGCTCCCGTGCGCTCCAGGAGGGACAGGGCGGAGCAGTAGTGCTCCTCCGCCGTCTCGTGCTCCCCGCGCTCCTCCGCGATGAGGCCCAGCAGCCGGTGCGCGCCGCCCGCGTGGACGGCGCCCCGCTCGGCACCGAGCGCAGAGGGCGACAGGAGGGGCCGCAGCAGCCGCTCCGCCTCGTCCGTCCGGCCACGCCGCCGCAGCACGTCCGCCAGCTCCACCTCGACCTGCACGGTGAACAGCGCGGCCCGCTTGGACGCCAGCATGTCCCGGGCCGTGCGCAGCTCGCTCTCGGCACCCTTCAGGTCGCCGTCCTGCGCGCGGACGTAACCGCGCATCCAGTGGCAGTGGGCGAGTTCCGTACGGATGTGCAGCTGGAGGTAGAGCTCCTGCGCCTTGGCCAGGGACGCGTCGGCCTCGGTGATGCGCCCCTCGGCGATCAGCGTACGGGCCACCCCGCGGTGCATCCCCGCGACGAGCGCCGGGTCCTCCACCTTGGGCGCGAGGGCCAGCGCGAGCTCGGCGGCGTGCGCGGCCCGGGCGTGCGCCCCCATGTCCATATAGGGCGCGATGGACGCCGTGTAGAGGAGCAGCAGCGCGTCCGGGTCGTGCAGCCCCGAGGCGTTCAGTTCGTCGACTGCGGACTCCAGCAGATAGCAGGCGTAGCGCAGTTCACCGGCGAGCAGGTGCGCGGTGGCGCGCCCCCGGAGGGCGGGGACGCGGCGCGGCAACGGCTCGTCCGCGAGGAGCCGCTCGGCGGACGTGAAGTGGTCGCGCGCCTCGACGAGGTCGCCCGTCTCCAGGGCGCAGTCCCCGAGGCCGAGCAGCGCGGCGCTCTGCTCGGGGCCGAGCGCCAGCCCGGCCGCCTCCTCGCGCAGCGCGCCGAACAGCTCCGCGGCGTCCCGCGCGGCGCCCGTGGCCAGCGTCCGCCGGGCGTCCGTGAGCCGCATCCGCAGCGCGGTCGCCAGGTGCGGCGGCCGGCCGGTGGCGAGCTCCTCGACCGTGGTGCCGAGCCGCTCGGCGAGGTGGCGCAGCGCGTTCTCCGACGGGCGCACCCGCCCGGCCTCCAGGGTGGAGACGTACGCGGCGGTATAGGCGGGCTCCGCCAGCTGGCGCTGGGTGAGGCCCCGCTCCGTGCGCAGCCGCAGCACGCGCCGCCCGATGTCCGAGGGCTCGTCCGCCCGCATGCCCTGGGTGCTGTTCTCGGCCACTGGTGCCCCTCGATAAGTTACGCCGTGTGATGCACGCGGTGAGTCAAACCCTTCCGGGCCCGCTCACGGCTGTCCGATGTCCTACTGATGCCTGTCCGATGTCCGGCCGACATCCGGCGGGCCCGTTCACATGAGGGTGGAAAGCATGCCGGAGACCGTCCGAGGGTCGGCTGTCACGACGGGAACAGCCGGCACGGCCACTTTCCGGCAGCCCGGACTCGTCCTCACCGACCACCACTTCGACGTGCCCCTCGACCACGCCGACCCCGGTGGCGAGACGATCCGCCTCTACGCCCGCGAGGTCGTCGCCACCCGGCACGAGCACGACGACCTGCCCTGGCTGGTCTACCTCCAGGGCGGGCCGGGCTGCGCGGCGGGCCGCCCGGTCGGCAGGGAGAACTGGCTCGACCGCGCGCTGGAGGACTACCGCGTCCTGCTGCTCGACCAGCGCGGAACCGGACGCTCCACACCCGCCGACCGCCAGACGCTGCCGCTGCGCGGCACCCCCGCCGAACAGGCCGACTATCTGGCCCACTTCCGGGCCGACTCCATCGTCCGCGACTGCGAGCTCATCCGCCCCCGGCTGACCGGCGGGCGCCCCTGGACCGTGCTCGGCCAGAGCTTCGGCGGATTCTGCGCGGTCACCTACCTCTCCTACGCCCCGGAGGGGCTCGCCGAGGTGATCATCACTGGTGGCCTGCCCTCGCTCGACGCCGACCCGGACGCCGTCTACCGCGCCGCCTATCCGCGCATGGAGCGCAAGAACCTCGCGCACTACGCGCGTTACCCCGGCGACGAGGCGGCCGCCCGGCGCGTAGCGGCCCACCTCGCCGAGCGCGAGGAGGTGCTGCCCGACGGCACCCTCCTGACCGTCGAGGCGTTCCAGCAGCTCGGCATCCTGCTCGGCACCGGCGACGGCTCCCACCGGCTGCACTACCTCCTGGAGGACGCCTTCGTGGACACGGTCGCCGGGCCGCGCCTGTCCGACGCGTTCGCCGAAGCGGTCGCCGCGGTGCTCTCCCGCGCGCACTGCCCGCTCTACGCGATCCTCCATGAGGCCATTTATGCCCAGGACGGGCGCGCGACGCACTGGTCCGCCGAGCGCGTACGCACCGAATTCCCGCAGTTCGACCAGCACTTCGAGCCCGGTGCGCGCTTCCTCTTCACCGGCGAGACCGTCCACCCCTGGATGCTGCGCACCCACCCCGCGCTGCGCCCCCTGCGGCACACCGCGGAACTCCTCGCCGAACGCAAGGGCTGGACGCCCCTCTACGACCCCGAGCGCCTCGCCCGCAACACCGTCCCCGTGGCCGCCGCGATCTACCACGACGACCTCTACGTCGACACCGGACACTCCCTGCGCACCGCCCGCGCCATCGGCGGCCTGCGCACCTGGGTCACCGACGAATTCGAGCACGACGGCGTGCGGGCGAGCGGTCGCGTGGTGCTGGACCGGCTGCTGACGCTCGTGCGGGACGACGGGTGACCGAGCCGCTGCAGGCTGATACGGACCGGCGGGTGGCCGTACCGGAGTGATAACTCCCCGTGACCCGGCGGAAGTTCCCGCGTCGTTTCGAGCCATCACTTGCGTCACAGCCATTGCCCCGGCCCTCCCGGACCCCTACGTTGAGCGGCGCCTCAACTCGACTTAACCCGCCACTTACGCGTGGCGGGAACTCGGGAGGAACCCCCCATGCGCAGACGAATATCCCTCGCGGTCGGCGCGGCCGCCCTGACGGCCGCCCTGGCCGCCACGGCCGCGCCGGCGGCCTCCGCCGCCACACCGCAGCCCGGACGCTCCCAGCACGTCGAATACTTCACCGGCCCCGACAGCCACCCCCGCCACACCACGGTCCCCGCGTCCCCCACCCCGCCCCGCTCCCTGCGGCCGTCGGTCCGCGGCGACGGCGACGTCACCTCGGTCGTCCGGAACGGCCCGGTCGGCAGCAAGCTCGACGTCGTCTTCATCGGTGACGGCTACACCGCGGCCCAGCAGGGCGACTTCCACACCGCCGTGCGCGCCAAGTGGGCGAAGATGTCGGCCGTCGAGCCGTACGCCTCGTACAAGAACCTCTTCAACGTATGGGCCGTGGACGCCGTCTCCCACGACTCCGGCGTCTCCGGCGACCCGGGCAAGGACGTCGTCAAGGACACCGCGCTGCGTTCCGCCTTCTTCTGCGACGGCATCGAGCGGCTGCTGTGCGTCGACACCGGCAGGGTCGAGTCGTACGCCGCCAAGGCGCCCGCCGCCGACCTCGTCGTGGTCCTGTCCCACTCCACCAAATACGGTGGCGCGGGCTACAACGACGTCGTCTCCAAGGTGGGTTACGACGGGATCGCCACGGCCTCCTCGGACAACGCCAAGTCCGACCAGATCGCCGTCCACGAGAGCGGCCACTCCCTGGGGAAGCTCGCGGACGAGTACCAGTACGACGACTACGGCACCTACACCGGCGCCGAACCGGACCAGGCGAACATCACGAAGCTGAGCGCCGACGAGATGACCGCGCAGCGGCAGAAGTGGTACCGCTGGATCGGCCGGACCTCACCGGACGGCGGCACGGTCGGCGCGTACGAAGGCGGCGGCTACTACCCCAAGGGCCTCTTCCGCCCCACCGAGAACTCGATCATGCGGACCCTGGGGCACGAGTTCAACCTGCCCGGCCGCGAGGCCATGATCGCCGGGTTCTACCGGCACGCGAGCGCGCTGACGAGCGACCGCCGCACGGACGCCGCCGTCGGCCGGGGCGAACGCCTCACGCTGCGGCTGTCCGCGCGCAGCGTGACGGTCCGGTGGTACGTCGACGGGCGCGAGGTCACCGGCGCGCGCGGGCGGCTGTCGGTGACGCCCCGGTCGCTCGGCGTCCCCGACGACCACCGGGCGCACACGGTGTCGGCGCGGGCGGCGGACGGCACGGACGCGGTGCGCGACCCCCTGCTCCGGGAGCGGATGCGGGGCTCGCTGACCTGGGAGACCGCGCGCTGATCCGGTGCCCGGCCCGGCGTGGCGCCATAGGACAGGATCCGACCTATATCGCTCCTACGCTCACCCCATGAGCAGCTTCCGCCCCCGTATCACCGATGAACAGCGCCGCGCCCGCCTCGGCCGCCGGCACCTCCTCGCACCCGCGCACCGCGCCGCGTCCGTCGAGGAGGTGGCGGACGCCCTCGTGGGGCTGCACGCGACCGACGCCGCGACCGTGTATCTCTCCGCGTGCGCGCGGCTGTCGGAGCCGTCGGCGGCGGAGGTGGAGCGCGCGCTGTACGAGGACGTCACGCTGTGGAAGCTGCTGTCCATGCGCCACACGATCTTCGCCGTGAGCGCCGGGCTCGCCCCGTACGTCGAAGCCTCCACCGCGCGGGCCATCGCGGTGCGGGAACGGGCGGCGTTCATGAAGTTCCTCCAGAAGGGCGCCGGGAGCAGCTGGGACGAACAGCGGCTCGCCCGGACGGAGGAGGAGGTGCTCGCCGCCCTCGCCGCCCGCGGGGAGGCGACCACGGCCCAGCTCGCCGAGGACGTGCCCGCCCTGCGGGAAGCGATCCTGGTCTCGGCGGACAAGCCGTACGCGTCCCGGCAGAGCGTCGGCAGCCGGATGTTGAGGCTGCTGGCCTCGGACGGACACGTACGCCGCGCCCGTCCGAGAGGATCGTGGACCAGCAGCATGTATGCATGGGCGCCTGTGCATCGACTGCCGGAACTCCCTGTGCGCGAGTCCAAGGCGGAAGTGGCCCGGCGGTGGCTGGCGTCCTTCGGCCCGGCGACGGAAGCGGATCTGAAGTGGTGGACGGGCTGGACGCTCGGCGACACGCGCCGGGCGCTGGCCGATGTGGGCGTCCAGGACGTGGAGTTGGCGCACGGCGCCGGTCTCGCCCTGCCGGACGATCTGGAGGACGTCGAAGCGGCGGAGCCATGGGCGGCGTTCCTCCCGGGCCTCGACCCCACCGCCATGGGCTGGCGAGGCCGGGACTGGTATCTGGACCCGGACCACGTGCCCGCCCTCTTCGACCGCGCGGGCAACATCGGCCCCACCGTGTGGTGGAACGGCCGCGTCGTCGGCGGCTGGGCGCAGCGCCCGGACGGCGAGGTCGTCTGGCGGCCGCTGTCGGACGCGGGCGCCGGTGCGGCCTCCGCGATCGCCGCGGAGGCCGCCCGGTTGTCGGCGTGGCTGGGTGAGGTGCGGGTCACGCCGCGCTTCCGCACGCCGCTGGAGAGGGAGCTCTCGCGTTAGCAGGTGTCCGGGGCCGGCCCCTGTGGCCGGGTGCGGGCCGTGTCGTCCGCATCACCGCTGTGCGGCGGTGTCCTCGAACGGCGGGCGGGCTGGTTGTGGCTGATGCGGGTGCGCGATTCGGCCCGCCGGGCGCCCCTCGGTCGGATCACGCGGGCTCTGGGCGCTCCACGTTCGGGGACGGCATCTCGCCGTACGGCGCGGTGATGAACTCGATCGCGCACGTGCCGCCCGGGTCCTTGATGTAGACCCCGCGCCCGCCGTACTCGTGGTTGATCTGCCCCTCCCGCTTCATCGCCGGATCCGCCCAGTAGGACAGGCCCTTCTTCCCGATGCGGCCGAAGATGGCGTCGAACTCCGCGTCCGTCACGAGGAACGCGAGGTGACTGAAGTTGATCGCGTCCTGTGCCACGTGGTCGTCCGCGAAGTCGATGCCGACGCCGTTGGAGCTGGTGATCTGGGTGAAGGGGCCCCAGTCGAGGGGTGCTTCGCCGTCCATCAGCTCGGCGATGAACGCCGCCGTCTCCCGGCGGTTCCTGACGTGGACGATGATGTGGTTCAACTCGTTGGCCATGACGGATCCTTCCTTCATGAGGTGACCCCGCGCGCCCTGCCGGGCACGGCGAGCGCGCCGAGGGCGGCGCACGCCGTGAACACGGCGGCGATCAGCAGGGCCCTGCCGTATCCAGCGGTCAGTGCCTGCTGGACGTCTTGGGGGTGGGCGGCCAGGCGGCCGGTGGTGATGTGCGAGGCGATGGTCGCCAGGAGGGCGAGCCCGACCGCGCCGCCAACCTGGCGCGAGGTGTTGACGAGGCCCGAGGCGAGCCCTGCCTCGGCGCGGTCGGTGCCGCTGGTCGCGGCGACGGTGGCGGGCATCGTCGCGAGTCCCGTACCGAAGGTGGCGAGAACGAACGGTGCTGCCACATCAGTTGCATAATTCCCGTCGGCCCGGATCCAGGAGAGCCAGACGAAGCCGACCGTGCTCAGCGCCATGCCGACGACGAGCAGCGGGCGCGCCCCCGTGCGGGCGATGATCCGGGTGGCGAGCTGCGCGCCGACGATGATGGCGAGTGAGCCGGGCAGGAAGCACAGGCCCGCCTCGACCGCGCTGTAGTGGAGGATCTGCTGGAAGTAGAGCGACAGCAGGAACCACATCGCGAAGGAGGCCGCGCCCATCCCGAGCACGACGAGGTTGGCGGTGGCCAGGCCGCGGCGGTGCAGGACGGCGAGCGGTACGAGCGGATGCGCGACCTTCGACTCGACGGCGAGGAAGGCCAGGAGCAGCAGCACCCCGGCGGCGAGCGGCGCCCACACGGTGGGGGAGTCCCAGCGGTGCGTCTCGGTGGAGATGATCCCGTAGACGAGCGCGGTCAGACCGGCGGTGACGGACACGGCGCCGGGAAGGTCGAGGCGGCGCAGCCCGCCCCGCCCGGAGGCGGTGGCCGGGACGTACACCAGGGCCGCGGCCAGCAGGGCGACGCCTATGGGCACATTGACGAACAGTACCCAGCGCCAGCCCGCGTACTCCGTCAGCACCCCGCCGATGACCGCGCCCGCCGCGCCGCCCGCGGCCATGACGGCGCTCCAGGCGCCCATCGCGCGGGTCCGGGCCGCGGGCTCGGTGAACGTCGTCATGATCAGGGTGAGGGTGGCCGGGGCGAGCACCGCGCCGCCGATGCCCTGCACGGCGCGGGCGGTGATCAACAGCGCGCCGTCGGTGGCGAGTCCGCCCGCGAGTGAGGCGGCGGTGAAGGCCGCGAGGCCGGTCAGGAAGGCGCGCTTGGTGCCCACGAGGTCGGCCGCCCGGCCGCCGAGCAGCAGGAGCCCCGCGAAGCCGAGGGTGTAGGCGTTGACGATCCACTGCTGACCGGCGCCGCTGAGGTGGAGTTCGGCCCGTATGGAAGGCAGGGCCACGTTCACGATCGACACGTCGAGGATGACCATGAACTGGGCCGCGCAGGCGATGAAGAGGACCGCCGCGGTGGACCGGGGTCTCCGGTCGGGCTCGGGACCGGCGTGCGCCGCGGCCGGGTGGAGCGCGTCCCGTGGGGCCGGGGTCCGGGTCGTCGGTGCTGAGGGGTCGGGCATGGCGGAGACATCCTCACGAGCGCTGGACACCTCTCTGAATTAGAGGCTGTCTAAAAATGTAGCACCTCTATTTCTGCTTCCCCAGGGACGTATCCTGGGCCCATGACCACGCCCGCCGCCGCCTCCGCGCCCTGTGCCGCGCCGCCCGCCTGCGCGCCCGTGACCGGGCTGCGCGGCCGCAAGCGCGAGCGCACCCGCCGCGCGATCTCCGACGCGGCCTTCCGGCTCTTCGCCGAGGAGGGGTTCGACGCCGTCACCCTCACCCGGATCGCGGCCGAGGCGGACGTGGCGCCGGCCACCGTCTTCACGCACTTCGCCTCGAAGGAGGACATTTTCTTCGGCCGCCGTGAGGAGTTCGACGCGCAGCTGTGGGAAGCGGTGCGCTCCGGCCCGGCCGGCGCCGAGCTCCTCCACGCCCTGCGTGTCTCGTTCACGGACGCCTGTGAACTGATCCTGGGCGACGAGGAGGCAGTCGCCCAGGGGCGCGTCTTCTCCCGCGTCCTGCTGGGCAGTTCGACCCTCGGCCGCAGCTACATGCACTTCATGCAGCGCCGCCAGGAGCGCCTCCTGGATCTGCTCGTCGAACGCGCGGGCCCACGCCTGCGCGCCGTGCCGGGGCTCCGCGCGGAACTGGAGATCTTCGCCGCCCTCGCCGTCGCCGTCCGGCAGTTGGTGTTCGACGTACTGCACGCGAAACTCGCGGAGGGCGAGCCGCCCGCCCGCATCCGTGCGGCGGTGAGCGACACGCTCGACCGCGCCGCCGCCCGGCTGGCACGGGCGTACGAGGACTCGGACGTGCTGGACGCGGGGTAGGACCTTCGCCTTCACTCCCGGGCGAAGAGATAAGGGGCCGGACATCCGCTGCATGCGTCAGGGGAAGGTGCAGACGGATGCTTCGCGCAAGCGGGACCGCAGTGTCGACCGGAGGCGCCGCGGCGTCGACCGGAGACGCAGAACCGCCCCGGACGAAATCATCGTCCGGGGCGGTGGTTGTGCACTCGGCAGGATTCGAACCTGCAACCTCTTGATCCGTAGTCAAGTGCTCTATCCGTTGAGCTACGAGTGCTCGTCGCTCCGGTGGCCCTCGCGGGGCTGCCGGGTCGGCGTTGCGGGAGCAATATTACCCGAACATTTCCGTGATCCTTCCCGCTGGTGATGCGGGGTGCGGAGGCGCTGCCGGAACGCGGTTCGCGAGCTCCGGTTCATCGGGGTCACTCCGGTGTGAACTCGTATTGCAGCTCGTACAGGTGTCCGGCCTTGACCATCACGGTGGCCTCGACCGGTCGGTCGTCGGCGCTGTAGGCGACCCGGAGGGTCCGGAGGACCGGAAGGCTGGTGGGCAGCCGGAGCGCGCTGTACTGCTCCTGGGTGGGCACCCGTGCGGAGACCCTGTCCACGCTGAGCCGGAGGGGGAACCCCAGATCGGCGAGAAGGGTCGGTGTCCCACCCTTGATCTTGCGCCGTTCCGTCATGGGTGTGCCGCGGGCGATGTCCAGCGGGTAGTAGCACTTCACAAGTTCCACCGGCTCGTCATCGATCAGCAGCACCTGGGAGCGGACCAGCGCCGTGCCTGCCTCGGGGAGCCTCAAAGCCGCGGAGACGTCTGCGGGCGGCGTGGTTTCGGAGACGCCGAGCAGCCTGCTCCGGGCTTGACCGCCGTGGCGCGCTGCCTCGGTCAGCCAGCGGTACGGTTCGCCTGCGGCTGACGGAGCCATGTAAGCGGCCGGTCGCATGGTCCGCTGCCGCCGCTCGCGGACGGTGACGGCAGCGCCTGCTCGTCCGATGACCAGGCGCTCGTCCTTGAGCAGCTGCAACGCTTTCTGCACTGTCGCGCTGGAGGCGTCGAACCTTGCCTTGAGCTGCACGGTGGACGGCAAGTTGGCCCCTGGGGCCAGATCGCCGCTCATGATTTCGTCACGCAGATCGGCGGCGATCCGCTCGTGCAGGCAGCGGCGGTCGGGGATGTCGGATTCGGTCATGGGCGCGGTCATCCGATCGTGAGCTCGTAACGCAGGCGCTGGCGGTGTGCGGGCATGGTCATCATGTCGACCTGGATCGGCCGGTTCCGGTCGTCGAGGGTGACCCGGGTCAAGTGCAGGACCGGCTCGTCCTGCGCGGTCTGAAGCAGTGCACGTTCTTCTGGGCCGGGCATCCTGGCGATGACGTCCTCGCGAACCCTTGCGCCCACGTATCCGAGCGCGGTGAGCAGTTTCACCGCACCGCCGCGAATCCTGGCCGTCCCGGCGAGAGGCGTGCCGCGGGCAATGTCGGCGGGGTAGTAAGTGTCTGTCAACTCGTTCGCCCTGTCGTCCAGATACATGATCCGGCGACGTACGACGACGGTCTCGCCCTCGGCCAGCCCGAGCAAGGACGCGACATCCGGCGGTGCGGGCACCTCCCCGGCGTGGACGATGCTCTGGCTCCCCTTGTGGCCCCGATCGGCGGCTTCGGCACTCCAGGCATCCGGCCGATCGGCATCCGGCTTCAAATACGGCATCGAGCTGCTGATCCAATGGCTGTTGCTCACGATGTCCTCCCACCGACCGTTGCCCTCCACCGTGCTGCCTCACACGGTATGCGACCCCTCGGGGAACACCACCCTCCCGGGGCATAGCTACTATTCGCGAATAGCGATATGGCCTGCCGAGGGGGTGCTTGGGATGACGTACAGGAATGGCGCGTTCGTGGTGGATGTCCGGGAAGGTCGTATCGCGCAGGTGATCGGGGGTCGGGGGCAGCGCGTGTACGTACGGGAGCCCGGTGGTGGGGCGGAATGGGAAGTGCCTTTCGTTGCGCTGCGGTTGGCGACGCGGGAGGAGCGGGTCGCGGCGGGGCTGTGGTCCGTGGGGTCGGCGGCAGCCGGTTGCGCAGAGTGCGAAGAGTTGAAAGTGGCGCTGAGGCGGGCAGAGGCAGGAGAGGACAAAGCGGAGGCAGAGTACGCCCTCGTCGCACAGCGTAAGCACTGGACGAGCGCGCACACGCTCGTGGGGGGAGCGTGATGAACGCGTGCCCGCACCGGGCGAAGTGGACGCAAGCTCGCGGCGCCGCACGGTGTGAAGGCTGCGGTGTCGTGCGCTTCACGGATTACGCCGCTCTGCGGCCGCCCGGATTGCCGTACGCCGTGACTGCCTCGCAGGAGCACACCCGCCGCGTGGATCTCGCGGTCGCGGCACGGGTGGCATGGAACACTCGGCGTCCGGGGCGGTGGTTCCATCCCTGAATCCGGAAATCTTGCCCAACGGTCAGCCAACGGTGTGACGGACGTCGCCGGTGTCCGGCGTCCGTCGTACCGGCGCGCCCCGCACGCAGTACGGCCCAGCAGCGAGGGCGTGCTGCTGATCGTGGAGGGCTTCCGGTAGTGCAACCCCCAGCGTGTCCCCCGTAAGCGCACAACCGGCCGGTACAGGCGCGGTGAGGTGGGGGGAGGAGGGGCAAGATGTGTTCATGGGGACCTTCGCCGCGCACGATGGTCTGATCGTCGGCCGCTACCGCCTGAGGGAGAAGATCGGGCGCGGTGGCATGGGCACCGTCTGGCGTGCCACCGATGAGCTGCTCGCCCGCGAAGTCGCGGTCAAAGAGCTGCACATGGACGACGACCGTTCGCTCTCCGGAGCCACCACCCTTCCGACGTCCAGCGTCGACCGCACGCTCAGAGAGGCGCGCGCCGCCGCGCTGATCAACCATCCGAACGTGGTCGCCCTCCACGACATAGTGATCCAGGAGGGGCGCCCCTGGATCGTGATGGAGCTGATCGAGGGGCGGGCGCTGTCCGAGGTCCTGGCGGCGGACGGGCCCGCCGGGGCACGGGAGGCGGCCCGCATCGGGGCCGCGCTGCTGGGCGCGCTGCGGGCCGCGCACGCCCGGGGAGTCCTGCACCGTGACATCAAGCCGCCGAACGTCCTGCTGGAGGCCGGTACGGGGCGTGTCGTGCTGACGGACTTCGGCATCGCCCGCGTCTCCGGGGCCACGACGATCACCGAGTCCGGCGCGTTCGTCGGCTCGCCCGAATACACCGCGCCGGAGCGGATCGCCGGCCGCAGCACCGGACCGGCGTCCGACCTGTGGTCCCTGGGGGTGCTGCTCTGTGTGGTGCTCAGTGGTGAATCCCCCTTCCGCCGCGACTCGTTGGGCGGCATCCTGCAAGCTGTCGTCCAGGACGAGATCCGGCCACCCGCGGCGGCCGATCCCCTGCTGCCGGTCGTCCGGGGACTGCTGGAGCGCGACCCCGAGCGCCGTATGGGCGTGGACGAGGCGGAATGGCTGCTGCTGACCTACCTCGCGTCGGGGCGCATGCCCGGGACCGGGGACCGGGCCGGCCCCCGCGCGCGCCGGCGGCCCCGCCGCCGTCGCAAGCTGTGTGCCCGGAAGCGCGCTCACGACACCGGTCCGCTCACTCTGAGGTCGGCCGCCACCTCGCCGCTGCCTCCGCCACCGGCCTTCGGGCCCGCTCCCCAAGGCCGCACCCGACTCGCCCTGATGACCGGTGTCGCCATGATGACGCTGGCCGGGATGGGGGCCGGGCTCGCCGCCCTGCTGACAGGCTCGAACACCGGAGGGGTGGACGACAAACCGAGTCACGTGGCGAGCGGTCCGCTGTCGCCCTCGCCCCACTCGCCCTCCGCGCCGCCCGCCACCGCCACCGTCGACGCCCCGGACGGCTACCACGCGGTCCAGGACCCCGCGGGGTTCGCCCTCGCCGTCCCGGACGGCTTCATCCGCTCCTTCGAGCCACCGCGCGTCGTCTACCACTCGCCCGGCGCGAAATTCGTCATCGGCGTCACGATCCAGGACCGGCAGGAGGACGGTCCGATGGGCGCGCTGCGCACCGCCGCGGAGGCGGCCCCCGGCCGCTACCCGGGCTACCGCGACGCCACGGTCACCCCCGCCACGCACAAGGACGACTTCGCCGCCCTCTGGGAGTTCACCTGGGACGAGAACACGGGCGACGGGAGCGCCCGGCACATGTACGACGTCTGCTGGGACGAGGGCGACAAGAGATACGACGTCTGGGTGGCCTCCCCCGACGGCCAGGCCGACGAGGGCCGCCGCTACGCGCGGACGGCGCTCGACACCTTCGTACGCGTCCGGCCCGTGTCGGTCCCCTGACGGTCGTCAGAGGACCTCGTCCACGGACGGTCGTCCGGAAACCTCGTCACGGCAGTCACCGGGATTTCCCTGACGACCGTCGCGGAAGCGGCGTCGGGCGGCGGCCCGGCGGAAAGTGGTTACTGCCGGGTACCCAAAGAGTGCGAGCCCGCCTACGCTCGCCCCCATGACCGACTCGCGGCACAGCGCAGCAGCAGAGGGAACGGCGGCGGAAGCAGCGGTACGGGCTCCGGGCGGGAACCCGGTCGCCCCGCCCGGAGCCCGTACCGCCGCGGACGTCGTCACGCCCGCGCTCGTCGCCCGGCTCACCCGGGGGCTCACCGGATCCGGGACGACCGTCAGCCACACGCCCTTCACCGGGCGGAAGCTGGCGGACCTGCCGGAGTCCGGCCCGGAGGACGTGGCCGCCGCGTTCGGGCGGGCACGCGAGGCGCAGCGCGTGTGGGCGGCCGTGCCCGTACGGGAGCGTGCCGCCGTCCTGTTGCGCTTCCACGACCTCGTGCTGGCCCGCCAGGCGGAGGTGCTGGACCTGATCCAGGTGGAGACCGGCAAGGCCCGGCTGCACGCGCACGAGGAGGTGCAGGCGGTGGCCGTCTCCGCCCGTCACTACGGGCGCAAGGCTCCCGCCTATCTGCGGCCCAAGGGGCACACCGGTGTCGTGCCGACCCTGACCAAGGTCACCGAACTGCGCCAGCCGCGTGGTGTCGTGGGCCAGATATCGCCGTGGAACTACCCCTTCGAGCTGTCCGTCGGCGACGCGCTGCCCGCCCTGGTCACGGGCAACACACTGGTCACCAAGCCCGACACCGAGACCGCGCTGACCGCCCTGTGGGCCCGGGAGCTGCTGATCGAGGCGGGACTGCCCCCGGCGGTCTGGCAGATCGTGCTGGGGGAGGGGCCGGTCGTCGGGCCTGCCGTCGTGGCGCACGCCGACTACGTCTCCTTCACCGGCTCCACCCGCACCGGCCGCGAGGTCGCGCGAGGAGCGGCCGCCCGGCTGGTCGGCTGCTCGCTCGAACTCGGCGGCAAGAACGCCATGCTGGTCCTGCGCGATGCCGACATCGAGAAGGCGGCGGCGGGCGCGGTCCGCGGCTGCTTCTCGTCCGCGGGGCAACTGTGCATCTCCATAGAGCGGCTGTACGTCCACGAGTCGGTCGCCGACGCCTTCGTCGAGCGCTTCGTCGCCCGGACCCACGCGATGCGGCTCGGCACGGGCCTCGCCTACGGCGCCGACATGGGGTCGCTGGTCTCCGCAAGGCAGTTGGCGACCGTGACCCGGCACGTCGAGGAAGCCGTGGCCAAGGGCGCCACCGTCCTCACCGGCGGCCGCCCCCGGCCGGACGTCGGCCCGCTCTTCTTCGAACCGACCGTCCTCGAAGGCGTCGAGGCGCCGATGGCGGTCTGCGCGGAGGAGACGTTCGGGCCGGTCGTCTCCGTCTACCGCTTCCGTGACGAGGACGAGGCCGTCGCGATGGCCAACGCCACTCCGTACGGTCTGAACGCGTCCGTCTGGACCCAGGACGGACGGCGCGGCCGCGCGGTCGCAGCCCGGTTGCGGGCGGGCACCGTCAACGTCAACGAGGCGTACGCGGCGGCCTACGGCAGCGCGCAGTCACCCATGGGAGGCATGGGCGACTCCGGGCTCGGCCGCCGGCACGGCTCCGAGGGCATCCTGAAGTACACCGAGTCCCAGACCGTCGCCCAGCAGCGGCTCATGCCGCTCGCACCGTCCTTCGGGATGACGGACGAGAAGTACGCGGAGTTCATGACCCGCAGCCTGCGCGCGCTGAAGGCACTGCGCCTGCGCTGACCGGACGCTTTTACGGAGGTACAGGTGGCGGCGTCTGCCGACGAGAAGGACCGTGACGGGAAAGACCGCGACGAGAAGGACCCCTACGACTACGACGTGATCGTCGTCGGCTCGGGCTTCGGCGGGGCGGTGTCCGCCCTGCGCCTGACCGAGAAGGGCTACCGGGTGGGCGTGCTGGAGGCGGGCCGCCGTTTCACCCGCGACACCCTGCCCAGGAACTCCTGGGACCTGCGCAACTACCTGTGGGCGCCCGCCCTCGGCCTCTACGGCATCCAGCGCATCCACCTGCTCGGGCACGTGATGGTCCTGGCGGGCGCCGGCGTCGGCGGTGGGTCCCTCAACTACGCCAACACGCTGTACGTCCCGCCGAAGGCGTTCTTCGACGACCCGCAGTGGGCCGGCATCACCGACTGGCAGGAAGAGCTCAAGCCGTACTACGCGCAGGCGCAGCGGATGCTCGGAGTACGGCTCAACCCGACCATGACGCCCTCGGACGTCCATCTGCGGGCGGCGGCCGAGAAGATGGGCGTGGGGGACACCTTCCACCGCGCGCCGGTGGGCGTGTTCTTCGGGGACGGCCAGGACGCGGACGGCACGGCACGCGTGCGGCCCGGTGAGGAGGCCGCCGACCCGTATTTCGGGGGCGCGGGACCGGCGCGCAAGGCGTGCGTCGAGTGCGGTGAGTGCATGACCGGCTGCCGTCGCGGTGCGAAGAACACCCTCAACGAGAACTACCTCCACCTCGCCGAACGGGCCGGGGCGGTCATTCACCCGATGACGACGGTCGTCGCCGTCACGGAACACCGGGAGGGCGGCCACCGCGTCGTCACCGTCCCCACCGACAAGCGGCGCAAGGCCCGCCCCCGGGTGCTCCGCGCGCGGCACGTGGTGATCGCGGCCGGCACGTACGGCACGCAGACGCTGCTGCACACCATGAAGGACAAGGGGCTGCTGCCCCGCGTCCCCGACGGGCTCGGGCGGCTGACGCGGACGAACTCGGAGGCGCTGGTCGGCGCCCAGACCGACAACCGCCGCTACCGCGCGGCCCACGGCGTTCCGGAGGTCGATTTCACCCGGGGCGTCGCGATCACGTCGTCGATCCATCCGAACGCCAACACGCATATCGAGCCCGTCCGTTACGGCAAGGGCTCCAACGCGATGGGCGCCCTGTCGATCCTCCAGGTGCCGGTGGGCACGCGCGCGCCGCGCGCCGTGGCGTTCGCGGCGCACTGCGCGCGGCACCCCGTGCGGCTGCTGCGGTCGCTGTCCAACCACCGCTGGTCCGAGCGCACGATCATCGGGCTCGTCATGCAGTCGCTCGACAACTCCCTGACGACGTACCGGAAGCAGAAGGGCGTCGGCAGGGGACTGCTCACCGCGCGGCAGGGCCACGGAGCGCCGAACCCGAAGCAGATCCCCGAGGCGGCGCGGGCGGCGACGCTGATCGCGCGGGAGATCAACGGCTTCGCGGGCAGCAACGTCGGCGAGCTGATGGGCACCCCGCTCACCGCGCACTTCCTGGGCGGCTGCCCGATCGGCGCGGACGCCACGCAGGGCGTCATCGACCCGTACCACCGGCTGTACGGCCACTCGGGGATCTCGGTCGTCGACGGCGCCGCGGTCTCGGCGAACCTCGGCGTCAACCCGTCGCTGACGATCACGGCACAGGCGGAACGCGCGATGTCCTTCTGGCCCAACAAGGGCGAGCGGGACGCGCGCCCGCCGCAGGGCGGCGCGTACGAGCGCGTGCCGGCGGTGGCACCGCACCGACCGGCGGTCCCGAAGGGTGCGTTCGCGGAGCTGCGGTTGCTGTAGCCGCGGGCGTTTTCGGAACGGATCGGCGAGCGGCCTCACGTGTCCGGGACCGGCAGTGCACGGCGAAGGGCCCCGGGCCGCCTCCGCGGGGGCGTGCGGGCGGCCACGGGGCCCTTGACTGCCGGCACCGAGGGTCGGGGCAGGGTCGGTGCCGCGGAGCGGCGCCGGGGGGAGCGCCGCTGGCATCTGGGTGGTGCGTTCGCGCTCGCCGCGCGACTCGTGCGGGCGCCTCACCGACGGCAGTGGTTGAACCAATGGCGGTACGGAGCCGGGGCTTCGGCGCTCTCTTGGCATCGTGCGGGATGCGCCGCTCCGAGCGCAACCGTTTCGACCGGATACGGTCGGTTCCAGGCGTCCCCGGAACCGACCGTCCTTCGGGTGGCGGCCGGGCTGCTGTCCCCTGCTGACCGGTCGCCTCGCCACCGGAACGCGGTCCCACGACGTACGTACGCGTACGTCTCGCGTTCCGGCGGATCCGCCCTGTCGCGCCGGGCGCCCAGGTGAACAGGGACGGAAGCCACACGTGCATTTCGGCGGGCCGCTCCTGGCCGGCGCGGCACCGGGTCCAACGAAGGGTTCCGGAGGGCGGTCACGCGCCGTACGGGTGACGAGGGGGTGGTGCGGGAGCGGACCACCGGCTCAGACGCGCCCCCTGCAGAGCTCCAGCAGCGTCATGGCGAAGGCCGTGCCCGGCTTGCCCAGCTGGTCGCTGTAGTGGCCGAGGACCTCCATCTCGCGCGCCAGGTTCACGCGCCGTCCGCCGGAGGCGATGCGTTCGCGCTGGATCACCGCGGAGACGGCCATCCGTTCCTGCACGAGACCGATGATCCGGCCGTCGAGGTCGTCGATCCGCTTGCGCTCGTCGGTGATGACGCCGGCGGCCTGGTCGGTACGGGCGCCGGTCTCGGCGACGGTCCGAGTGCTCATGTGTGTTCCTCCAAAGGGGCGCGGCCCCCCGGAGCGGCGAGACCCGGGAAAACGACAGGCGCCCCGGGCCTTGTCGGCCCGGGGCGCCTGTCGAAGTCGCTTGTCAGTGGCTCAAGCAGCACGACCATGGCAGCCGGACGGGCCGGTTGCCATAGGTAAAGACGTAGGTCAGGTGCTTGCGCATGGCGCACAGTATGGCCCGGCGGAGGCCCCGGGGCCAACGCGGATTCGGATGGTGAGACAAAAGCAAGCTCCCGCGCCCCGGTAGAATCGACAAATAGAGACCCCCTCACCGACCGCCGGAAGGCCGCCCCGTGTCAGCAGCACCCCCCGCCGCCGCCCACGACAACACCGCGGAACCGGTGCTCGTTGTCGACTTCGGTGCGCAGTACGCCCAGCTCATCGCCCGTCGAGTCCGTGAGGCGCGGGTCTACAGCGAGATCGTCCCGTCCACCATGCCGGTGGCCGAGATGCTCGCCAAGAACCCCAAGGCGATCATCCTCTCCGGCGGCCCGTCGTCCGTCTACGAGGAGGGCGCTCCCCGCCTCGACGACGCCCGCGGCCTCTTCGAGTCCGGCGTCCCGGTCTTCGGCATGTGCTACGGCTTCCAGCTGATGGCCACCACCCTCGGCGGCACGGTCGACAACTCCGGCGCGCGTGAGTACGGCCGTACGCCCCTGACCGTGGCCAAGCCGGGCTCGACGCTCTTCGAGGGCACCCCGGTCGAGCAGCCGGTGTGGATGTCGCATGGCGACGCCTGCTCGGCCGCCCCCGAGGGCTTCACGGTCACCGCGTCCACGGACGTCGTGCCCGTCGCCGCCTTCGAGAACGACGAGAAGAAGCTCTACGGCGTCCAGTACCACCCCGAGGTCATGCACTCCACGCACGGCCAGCAGGTGCTGGAGCACTTCCTCTACCGCGGCGCCGGGATCGAGCCCAGCTGGACCACCGGCAACGTCATCGAGGAGCAGGTCGCCGCGATCCGTGCCCAGGTCGGCGCCAAGCGCGCGATCTGCGGCCTCTCCGGCGGCGTGGACTCCGCAGTCGCCGCCGCCCTCGTCCAGAAGGCCATCGGCGACCAGCTCACCTGCGTCTACGTCGACCACGGCCTGATGCGCAAGGGCGAGACCGAGCAGGTCGAGAAGGACTTCGTCGCCGCGACCGGCGTCCAGCTGAAGGTCGTCGACGCGCAGGAGCGCTTCCTGACCGCCCTCGCCGGCGTTTCCGAGCCGGAGGCCAAGCGCAAGATCATCGGCCGGGAGTTCATCCGCGTCTTCGAGCAGGCCCAGGCCGAGATCGTGGCCGAGGCCGGCGCCGAGGGCGAGGACGTCGCGTTCCTCGTCCAGGGCACGCTCTACCCCGACGTGGTCGAGTCCGGTGGCGGCACCGGCACCGCCAACATCAAGTCCCACCACAACGTGGGCGGCCTCCCCGAGGACCTGGAGTTCGAGCTCGTCGAGCCGCTCCGCCAGCTCTTCAAGGACGAGGTCCGCATGGTCGGCTCGGAGCTGGGTCTGCCGGACGAGATCGTCCAGCGCCAGCCCTTCCCGGGCCCGGGCCTCGGCATCCGCATCGTCGGCGAGGTCACCAAGGAGCGCCTGGACCTGCTGCGCGAGGCCGACGCCATCGCCCGCGAGGAGCTGACCGCCGCCGGTCTCGACCGCGAGATCTGGCAGTGCCCGGTCGTCCTGCTCGCGGACGTCCGCAGCGTCGGCGTCCAGGGCGACGGCCGCACCTACGGCCACCCGATCGTGCTGCGCCCGGTCTCCTCCGAGGACGCCATGACGGCCGACTGGTCGCGCCTGCCGTACGACGTCCTGGGGAAGATCTCGACCCGCATCACCAACGAGGTCGACGACGTGAACCGCGTCGTCCTCGACATCACCAGCAAGCCGCCGGGGACGATCGAGTGGGAGTAGTCCTCCCCTGAGACCCCTTGAGACCCGCCGGGGTCAAACGCCAGTGCCGTCGCTCATTCGTTTGAGTGGCGGCACTGTCATTTGGGGGTGGGTACGCTGACCGTACGGCCCAGAATCCCGTTCATGGGAGGACTTATGACCGCTGAGATCGCGCACCCCTGGCCGGTGCCGCCGCAGGACGGTTACACCGTGGACGACCTGCTGACGCTGCCCGACCTCCCGCCGCACACGGAGCTGATCGACGGGAGCCTGGTTTTCGTGAGTCCGCAGCGAGACTTTCACACGCTCGTCATGTACCTACTCGAACGAGGGCTGCGCGCCACAGTCCCCGCCGAACTCCGCGTGCGGCGGGAAATGACTGTGGTGATCGACAAGAGGAACGGTCCGGAGCCGGACATCTCCGTTGTCCACGCCGACGCCGTGAGGAGCCTGGATCAGACCTACTTCCAGGTCAGGGACGTACTCCTCGCGGTCGAGGTGGTCTCTCCGAGCTCGGAGGCCCGTGATCGTGACACCAAGCCGCACAAGTATGCCGCCGCGGGCATCCCGCACTTCTGGCGCGTCGAGATGGCCAGTACGGACCTTCAGCCCATCGTCCAGGTTTTCGAGCTCGACAAGGAGTCGCGTACCTACGTCCCGACCGGCACGTACCGCGACACGCTCAAGCTGTCCGTCCCGTTCGACATCGACATCGACCTCACGGAGATCAACCAGCTGTAGCCGTCGGCGGCGTCCGCGCGGGGACGCCGCCAATTCTCTTGCAGGACAACGAGACGATACGTATCGTTCCACCTCTGGAGTGAGGCCCTACGGAAGGAACCACCATGCAGCGAACCGTCGACATCGCCCCCGGCGTACACCTGTGGAGCGAAGCGCGAGGCCCGGTCGGCGCGCCCGCGCTGCTGCTGATCATGGGCGCGCAGGCGTCCGGCCTGGGTTGGCCCGAGGAGCTGGTCGACGCGCTGGCGGCGCGGCATCGCGTCATCCGCTACGACCACCGCGACGCCGGGCGCTCGACCTGGTCGTACGACGAACACCCCTACCGCGTCACCGATCTCGCCGACGACGCGCTCGCCGTCCTGGACGCGCACGGCGTCGAACGCGCCCACGTCGTCGGGATGTCGCTCGGCGGCATGCTGGCCCAACTGCTGCTGGCCGACCGCCCGGACCGCATCCTCAGCGCGACCTTGATGTGCACCTGCGCCCTCAGCGAGAAGCCGCTGATCGCTCCCGACGGCACGGAAACCGCCGCCGCCGACCTGCCGGCCATCGACCCCCGCGTGCTGGAGATGTGGGCGCGGCCCGTCGAAGATCACGGCCTGGAGGCCGAGCTCGACCGGCGAGTGGAGCACTGGCGGGTGCTCAGCGGCAGTGAACTTCCCTTCCACGCCGACGAGATGCGCGAACGGGAGCGCCGGATCATCGAACACTCCGGTCGTTACGACGTCTCTCTCGCCCACGGCCGCGCCGACCACTCCGGCATGCTGCGCACGGAGGAGCTGGCGCGCAACGCCGTCCCCACGCTCGTCGTGGAGGCCCCGGCGGAGCCCGTCTTCCCGCCGCCGCACCCGAGCCACCTCCAGCAGGGCATCGGCGCCGCCCGCCTGGTGCGGATACCGGGCATGGGACACGCGCTGCCGCGCGAGTGCCTCGGGCCGCTCGCCGACGCGATCCTGGCGCACACGGCGGGCGCGTGATCCAGTGGCGCCGTGACCCTGTTCTCCTCGCTTACCCGGAGGTAGCTTCCGAGGCGTACGGAATCGCGCGCGTCGTAAGGAGAAGCCCATGTCGCCAAGGCCCGAGCCCGTGCCCACGGATCAGCTCCGGTTCGCGCTGCCGCCGAAGCACGAGAACGTCGAGGACGAGCGGCAGCACCGTAAGGAACGGCTGGCCGCCGCGCTGCGGATCTTCGGACGTTTCGGCTTCGAGGAGGGCGTCGCGGGCCACATCACCGCGCGGGACCCGGAGTTCACGGACTGCTTCTGGGTGAACCCCTTCGGGATGTCCTTCAAGCACATCACCGTCAGCGACCTGATCATGGTCAACCACGACGGGCGGGTCGTGGAGGGACGCCACCACGTCAACGAGGCGGCGTTCGCGATCCATTCGCAGATCCACCTGGCCCGCCCGGACGTCGTGGCCGCCGCGCACAGCCACTCCACGTACGGACGGGCGCTGTCCGCCCTGGGGGAGCTGCTGGAGCCGATCACGCAGGACGTCTGCCCCTTCTACCAGGACCACGCGCTGTTCGACGACTACACGGGAGTCGTCGTGGACCTGGAGGAGGGCCGCCGCATCGCGGCCACCCTGGGGCCGCACAAGGCCGTGATCCTGCGGAACCACGGGCTGCTCACGGTCGGGGACTCCGTGGACGCCGCGGCCTGGTGGTTCATCACCATGGAGCGCTCGTGCCAGGTGCAGCTCCTGGCCAAGGCCGCCGGGAAGCCGGTGCACATCGACGCCGCGCACGCCGAGGAGACCCGGGAGAGGCTGGGCAACGACCTGGCCGCGTGGATCAACTACCAGCCGCTCTACGAGCAGATCACGCGGAGCGAGCCCGAGCTGCTGGGTTGAGGCCGCGAGCTGAGGCAGCCGTCGACGGCCGGTGGCCTGACCCCCGCCGACAGGTGGGGGTCACTCGTACTTCCGGGCGCCTTTTCAGGGCATTCGCCCTGCTTACGATGGTCGCGAGCCGGGGCCTCACCGCCTCGGCTCCGCCATGCCTGGAAGCAATGAACCGGTTGGAGAACCATGCGCCTCTCCCGTTCCGTCGGGCTGTCCGCCGCCCTGGCCCTGGCAGGGCTGGCCGTCACCGGCTGCGGTGGTGGAGCCGAGGCCGAGGAGCGGCCCGCCGCGAAGTCCTCCTCGTCGGCACCGGCCTCGCCGTCCCCTTCCGCGACGCCCGTCACGGAGAAGCCCGCGCCGGCCGCTCAGACGCTGACCAACGCGGCGAAGGTCGTACGCCCGGAGATAGCCCCGGCCAACGGTGAGAAGGTCGGCGTCGGCCAGCCCATCGCCCTGGTCTTCAAGCAGCAGAAGGTCTCCAAGGAACTGCGCGCGGGCATCGAGGGCCGGCTGAAGGTCTCCACCTCGCCGAAGGTCCCCGGCGCCTGGCACTGGAACGAGACCAAGGGTGACACCCGCGTCCACTTCCGTCCCGAGAAGTACTGGCCCGCCGGGACCAAGGTCACGCTCGACGCGCGCCTCGCGGGCGTCAAGCTCGCCGAGGGGACGGCCGCGGGCGGCGGCGACCGGACGGTGTCCTTCACCGTCGGCGACTCGATGATCAACACCGTGGACCTCAAGGCTCACAGGATGACGGTCGTCCGCAACGGCGAGACGCTGCGGACCATCCCCATCAGCGGCGGCGACGAGTCGAAGGACTTCCAGACCCGCGACGGCATCAAGACCATCCTGGCCAAGGAGGGCCGGGTCGTCATGGACTCGCTGTCCATCGGCATCCCGCGCAGCCACCCCGACGGCTTCTACGGCTCGTACGACTTCAGCATGCGCGAGACGATCAGCGGCGAGTTCGTGCACGCGGCCCCCGACAACGCCGAGTCCTTCGGCAAGGAGAACGTCAGCCACGGCTGCATCGGCATGTCGACCGCGGACGCCAAGTGGCTGTACGGGCTGAGCCTCAAGGGCGACGTCGTGCAGGTCACCGGCAGCTCCAAGCCGAAGCCGATGGACCGCTTCGGCAACGGCTACGGCGACTGGAACCTCGGCTGGCAGGAGTGGCTGGACGGCAGCGCGCTGGGCGTCCGCACCGGCTGAGAAATCCGCCAGCCCTGTGGGTGACGCCGATGCGTTGTCCACAGGCGGGTTATCCACAGGGGTGAACACGCACCGCCTCCCGTACGTATGGTCGGATGACGACAGAGACGGAGAGGCGGCGGACGGTATGTCATTCCTGGGTCGCGGGGAGGCGGTGGGCGGCGGCGGTGGCGAGCGGCGCCGGTCCACGCTCTCGCGGTACGCCCTGCTGCCGCTGAGGATCTTCCTCGGCGTCACCTTCATCTACGCGGGGCTCGACAAGCTCACCGACTCGGCCTTCCTCGCGAGCAGCGGGGCGGGCTCCCTCGGCGAGCTGCTGCACTCGGTGCGGGATTCGAGCGCGATCCCGGCCCTGGTCGACCTCGCGCTGAAGAGCCCGGTCGGCTTCGGCTACGCGATAGCCCTCGGCGAGCTGGCGGTGGGCATAGGCACCCTCCTCGGCGTGCTCGCCCGGGTCGCGGCGGCGGGCGGCGCCCTGATCTCGCTGAGCCTGTGGATGACGGTGAGCTGGTCGTCCACGCCGTACTACTACGGCAACGACCTCGCCTATCTCATGGCCTGGCTGCCCCTGGTGCTCGCGGGCGCGCCCTATCTGTCCGTCGACGCCATATGGTCCCGCGGCCGCCGGGAGCACGGGCGGCGGGGGAGGCTCTTCAGCTGACGGGGCGTCAGCCTTGTGCCCTTCCCGCGCGCGGACGCGTTCAGCGCGGGGTCCGGTCCAGGGGGTCGGGAGAGTCGCCGCCGCGGGCCCGGTGGCGGCGCACCGCGAAGGCGAGGGAGGAGACCAGACCGGCCGCGCAGAGGCCGATGCCCAGCGCGGGCAGCAGAGCGTAGGAGGGGAAGTGCCACGAGCCGTGGGCCAGGGCGAGATAGGCGAAGCAGCCGCCCAGCAGCACCAGTCCGACGACGGCCTTGCCCGGCTCGAATTCATGCCTTCGCACGGTCCACCTCCACCTGGCCGATGCCGACCTTCAACCGGATCTCCAAGGTGCCGCGCGAGGACTGCCCGACGCGGGGCTCCAGTGTCAGGTGCTGCTTCTGGTTCGGCCTGACGTCGATGTTGTCGCGGCCCTCGCCGGGCATCCGGATGTCGCCGACGCCCACGTCGACGGTCAGCTTCGTCGTCACGTCCTCCGGGACCACCAGCTTGAGCTGTCCCGCGCCGACCTCGGCGGCCGTGCGGACCGGGGTGTCCTTCGGCCACTGGAGGCCGGTCAGGTCGAGCACGCCCACGCCGCTGCCCACCCGGTAGGCGCCCTGCACGGAGGCAGCGTTCGCCGGGTGCCAGGTGGACCGCGTCCAGTCGGTGGTCACCGACTTGGGCAGCGCGGCCGCGCCTGTCAGCAGTACCGCCGTCAGTACGGCCATGACGACGGTGCCGCCGCCCGTGCGGCCGTACAGCGAGCTGATCGCGATGCCGAGGCCGTAGACCCCCAGGGCGAGGGCCAGGCCGATCTCCAGGCTGGTGCCCAGCGGCTGGTGGTGCCAGGCCAGGCCGGTGCCGAGGGCGAAGAGGAGGAGGGCCAGCAGAAAGATCCAGCCGCCGAGCGGGCGGGGGCGGCGGACCGGGCGGGAGCGGGTGCGCTCGGCGGTCTCCTTGTCGTACGGACCGTCGTCCGGGCCCCACAGATAGCCGGACTGCGTGCCCATGGGCCCCGTGGTGCCGTCCTTGACGATCGGGTCGCGCCACCAGGACGGTGTGCCCGGGGCGGGCGGCGCCTTGGTCTCGGGGGGAGCCTCCACCGTCTTCTGCGTCTTCTGCGCGGCGGCCGTCTCCTCGGGGGCCTCCGGGCCGTGGCGGTGGCTCGACCAGTAGGCCGCGCCTGCCAGGGCGACGGTCAGCATCAGCGCGAAGGACATCACCGCGCTGTTGTTGAGCATGGAGAGGAACAGGCCGCAGCCCACCAGGGCGCACAGCACGGCGGTGAGGGCCGGGCCCTCGACGCGCCCCGACAGCATCCGCTTGCCCTCGTTCTCCTCCTCGCCCTCCAGCGGGATGAGCAGCCACGCGAAACCGTAGACGATCAGGCCGAGCCCGCCGGTGACCGCGAGCACGCCCAGCACCACTCGGAAGATCACGGGATCGAGGTCGAAGCAGCGGCCGAGACCGCCGCACACGCCCGCGACCACCTTGTGCTCACGGCTGCGCCGCAGCGGTGGCCGGACTTCCGGCGGGGAGCCGTGAACCGCGCCGCCCTGCTGCGCGTCCTCGGTGGTGGGTGTGTCGGTCATACAGAACATGGTGTCAACCGGAACGCGCTTTCGGCACACCTCTCGACCCTGGCCGTTCCCTGAGATCACCCCTGAGACGGCGCCGGATATCGTGGCGGGTCGAACGCCTATGGGGGAAGCGGAGGGGTGCACGGTGTCTGAGTCAGCGTCCGGGTCCGCGGCGGCCGGGCCGGGGGAGGAC
Organism: Streptomyces sp. NPDC051173; assembly: GCF_040689515.1. Classification (NCBI taxonomy): domain Bacteria; kingdom Bacillati; phylum Actinomycetota; class Actinomycetes; order Kitasatosporales; family Streptomycetaceae; genus Streptomyces; species Streptomyces sp. NPDC051173. The sequence continues at coordinate 5,154 of NZ_JBFBBD010000039.1, read as the reverse complement.
CGGGGACGGCTGGTCGCCGGCCGGTACCGGCTGCTCGAGCGAATAGGCCGGGGCGGCATGGGCACCGTCTGGCGCGCCGAGGACTCGCTGCTGGACCGTCAGGTCGCCCTCAAACAGCTGCACGTCGGGCTCTATCTGGACGAGGACGAGCTCGCCACGCTCTACGAGCGCACCCGCCGCGAGGCCCGCAGCGCCGCCCGGATCAACCACCCCAACGTGGTCGTCGTCCACGACGTGGTCGAGGACCGGGGCCTGCCCTGCATCGTCATGGAGTACGTGCCGTCGACGACGCTCGGCGACGTCCTCAAGAGCGGCACGATCACCCCGGACGAGGCCGCCCGGATAGGCCGCGGCATGATCGCCGCCCTGCGCGCCGCCCACGCGGCCGGGGTGCTGCACCGCGACGTCAAGCCCGGCAACGTCCTGCTCGGCGAGGGCGGGCGGGTCGTGCTCACCGACTTCGGCATCGCGCACTCCACCGGCACCTCGACGCTGACCAAGACCGGCGAGATGGTCGGCTCCATCGACTACATCGCGCCCGAGCGGGTCAAGGGCGCCAAGCCGGGCCCCGCCTCCGACCTGTGGGCGCTGGGCGCCACGCTCTACCAGGCGCTGGAGGGCCGCCCGCCGTTCCGCAAGGACACCGCCGTGGAGACGGCCTACGCGATCGCCATGGACCCGCTGCCGCCGCCGCGCCACGCGGGGCCGCTCACCAGACTGGTCGAGACGCTGCTGGCCAAGGACCCGGCGCTGCGGCCCCCGGCCGAGCTGGCCGAGCAGATCCTGCGGGAGCCGGCCGCGGAGTCGGAGACGGCGACGCACCCGGCCGTCTCGGAGCCGGTGGTCCCGCCCGCCCGTGAAGAGGAGCCGCCGCTCGCGGACACCGCCGGTCCCTGGACCCGTACGGACGACGCGGCACGTACGTGGACCGGGCACCGCACGGACGGCGCTCCCGCCGCGAGCGAGGCGGCGACCGAGGTCAGGACGGAGGCCGCGCCCGCCGGACCGCCCGCGCCCTCCGCCGGCAAGGCCCGTAAGGGGCGCGCGTTCCTGTGGAGCGCGGTGGCCGTGGTCGCCCTCGCGGGGGGCGCCGGCGGCCTCTACGCCTACTTCCAGGACGGCGGGACCTCCGACGAGGCCGTGGCCCGTGACGAGCCCGGCAAGGATGCCGCGTCGTCCCCGTCCGACGGGCCCCGGACGGGGACGACGCCGAAACCCTCCCCGTCCGCCTCCTCCTTCTCGCCGCCGCCCGTGCCGGCGGGCTATCACCTGGTGGAGGAGAAGAAGCTCGGCGTGTCCTTCCCCGTGCCCAACGGCTGGACCCGGCAGGAGAAGTCGGCGGTGGAGGTCGACTACCTCGACAGCACCACCCGCGTCGGCATCAAGATCAACGTGCTGGACTTCGCGGGGCCCGACCACCTCCAGCACTGGAAGGACGTCGAGGGCCAGATCAAGACCGAGGTCAACGGCTACAAACGGGGACGCATGCAGGAGACGTCCTTCCGGGGGGAGCCGGCGGCGGTCTGGGAGTTCACCTTCCAGGGCCGGGCGCGCGAGTACCGCGCGATCGACCTCGGCTTCGGCCGGGAGGGCGGCAACGAGTACGCGATCTACCTCTCGGCCCCCTCGGCCGACTGGGACCGCTACCGGCCCGTGTTCGACGTGGTCCGCGACGGCTTCCGCCCCGAGCGGTAGCCGACGGCAGCAGCCCGACAGCGGCAGCCCGACCCCGGGTCTTGTCAGGGTCGACCCTGATGCTCCCGCCCGCCTCCCCGTGTGACGATCGGACCATGACCACCGCCACCCCCCAGACCGAGGACCGCCCCCTGCGCAAGCTCTACCGCAGCGCCGAGGGGCGGATGCTGGGCGGCGTGGCGCGCGGTCTCGCCGGGCACCTCGGCGTGCCGGTCTCGTGGGTGCGCATCGTCTTCCTGGCGCTGCTGCTCGCCCAGGGCATGGGCGCGGTGCTCTACGCCGTCTTCTGGTTCGTCGTCCCGCTCGGCGTCGGCGGGGTCGACGCCCCCCGCCCCGTGCCCGTGGAGACCTCCCCCGACGGGCCGCGGCGCCTCTTCGCCCGCAAGCCCGACCGCGGGCAGGTCTTCGCGCTGATCGCGCTCGTCATCGGCGCCGCGATCTTCGTCGACAACCTCCACCTCGGCCGCGCCAACGCCTACATCTGGCCGATGCTTCTGGTCGGCGCCGGCGTCGCCCTCGTCTGGCGGCAGGCCGACAACGCCCGGCGCGCGCACTGGATGGAGGTCAGCCGCCGCAAGCGTGTCCTGCCGCTCGCGCGCGGAGCGGCCGGCGTCGTGCTCGCGGGCGTCGGCGTCACCGGCATCGTCGTACTCCAGGGCTCGGCCGAGCACCTGGGCACGGTCCTCCAGGCGGCACTGGCCGTCCTGGTCGGCATCGCGCTGCTGGCCGGACCCTCGGTCGTACGGATGACCCAGGACCTCTCCGCCGAGCGCACCATGCGTATCCGGGCCCAGGAGCGGGCCGAGGTCGCCGCCCACGTCCACGACTCCGTCCTGCACACCCTCACCCTGATCCAGCGCAACGCCGAGGACCCCCGCGAGGTCGCCCGCCTCGCCCGGGCCCAGGAGCGCGAGCTGCGCGCTTGGCTCTACCGGCCCGAGGGCCGCGGCAGGGACGAGGCGGAGGAGCCCACCACCCTCGCCGACGCGGTCAAGGCCGCCGCCGCCGAGGTCGAGGACCACCACGGCGTTCCCATCGAGGTCGTCGTGGTCGGCGACTGTCCGCTGGACGAGCGGCTGGCGGCGCAGATGCAGGCCGCCCGTGAAGCCATGGTCAACGCCGCCAAGTACGGTGGCGAGGGCGGCGCCGTCCAGGTCTACGCCGAGGTCGAGGGCCGTACGGTCTTCGTCTCCGTGCGCGACCGCGGCCCGGGCTTCGACGTGGACGCGGTGCCGGACGACCGGATGGGCGTCCGCGAGTCCATCATCGGCAGGATGCAGCGCAACGGCGGCACGGCGAGACTGCGGTCCGTGCCCGGCGGGGGAACCGAAGTGGAGCTGGAAATGGAGAGGGCGTCATGACGACCGAAGAGACGGCGGAGCGCCATGTGCGGGTGGTGCTCGTGGACGACCACCGGATGTTCCGGACCGGAGTGCAGGCGGAGATCGGCGCCACCGACCGCACGGGAGTCGAGGTGGTCGGGGAGGCCGCCGACGTCGACCAGGCGATCACCGTCATCACCGCGACCCGCCCCGAGGTCGTCCTCCTGGACGTCCACCTCCCCGGCGGCGGCGGTGTCGAGGTGCTGCGCCGCAGCGCCCCGCTGATGACCGACCCGGAGCGCCCGGTGCGCTTCCTCGCGCTGTCCGTCTCGGACGCCGCCGAGGACGTCATCGGCGTCATCCGCGGCGGTGCCCGCGGCTACGTCACCAAGACCATTACCGGCACGGACCTCGTCGACGCCGTCTTCCGGGTCAAGGACGGCGACGCGGTGTTCTCCCCGCGGCTGGCGGGCTTCGTCCTCGACGCCTTCGCCTCCACCGACGCCCCGCCGGTCGACGAGGACCTGGACCGCCTCACCCAGCGCGAGCGCGAGGTGCTGCGCCTGATCGCGCGCGGCTACGCGTACAAGGAGATCGCCAAGCAGCTCTTCATCTCGGTGAAGACGGTGGAGTCCCACGTGTCCGCGGTGCTGCGCAAGCTCCAGCTGTCCAACCGCCACGAGCTGACCCGCTGGGCCACCGCCCGCAGGCTGGTCTGAGGCGGCTGCCCCGCCCGGCCGTCCGTCCGCCGTCGCCCGGCGGCCGGGCGGGCGGGAACCTGCGTGGCCCCCAGGCCATCTAAACGGACGAGAGGCTCTCACTCCCGTAGGGCCGGGGCCCGGACCGGGCCCTACGATCCGAAACGAGAGCCCGATGAGCCTGACGGGTACGCCCTTCCTCCTCACCACGATCGTGCTGGTCGTGGTGGCCCTCGCCCTGCCGCTGGCCCTCTGGGGCAGGATCGGCGGGCCCAAGGCCGTACGCCACGTCACGCGGTTCCTCATGCTGCTGTTCGCGCAGGCCACCGCGATCACCCTGGTGTTCGTGATCGTCAACAACGCCAACGGGCTCTTCGACAACTGGGCCGACCTCCTCGGCACCGGCAACCACGTCCGGGCCGCGGCCGACCTCGGCCCCGACGGCACCGGCGGCAGGTCCGTGCAGGACGAGCCGAAGGTGCTCCAGAAGTTCACGCCCGTGTCGGACAAGCGCATGGGCGCCGGCGTGCGGCAGACCGAGCTCAAGGGGCACATATCGGGAGTGGAGGGCGAGGTCTACGTCTGGCTGCCGCCGCAGTACGACGACCCCGCCTACCGGGACAAGAAGTTCCCCGTCGTCGAGGTGCTGCCCGGCTTCCCCGGGTCGGCGAAGGCGTGGTTCGGCTCGCTGGAGGTCAACACGCAGCTCAAGCCGATGATGGAGAAGGGCGAGGTCGCGCCCTTCATCATCGTGGCCCCGCGCACCACCCTGCTCGGTGACGTGGACACCGGCTGCGCCAACGTCCCGGGCAAGGTCAACGCCGACACCTGGCTGAGCGTCGACGTCCGCAAGATGGTCGTCGACAACTTCCGCGCGGAGGAGAAGCCGGACGGCTGGGCCGTCGCGGGCTATTCGGCGGGCGCGCACTGCGCCGCGAAGCTGGCCATCGCCCACCCCGACCGCTACAGCGCCGGCGTCAGCCTGTCCGGCTACAACGACCCCGCCGGCGAGTCGGCCTCCCTGACCGCCAAGACGCCCGAGCTGCGCGACGAGAACAACCCCTGGAAGATGCTCCAGCGCGCCAAGACGCCGCCCCGGGTGGCCCTCTTCGTCTCCGGCGCGGAGGACGACGGCTACCAGGGTGGCGTGGCACTCAAGCAGGCGGCCAAGGCGCCGACGACGGTGGACGTGGTGAAGGTACCGGCGGGGGCGGGCGGCCACGGCACGGCGGTGTGGGAGCGGCAGGTGCCGGACGTCTTCCGATGGCTGACAAAGCGGGTCCGGCCGTAGGCCGGTGGGTGCGGGCCGTTTCCGGGTGCGGGTCCGTTGCCGCCTGCGGCGGGGGCGCCCTTCGGTCGCGTCCTCAAACGCCGGACGGGCTGAAATCAGCCCGTCCGGCGTTTGAGGACAGGGGGTCTGGGGGCTTGCCCCCAGTTTC